>CALBTA010000690.1 GCA_937967755.1 uncultured Planctomycetaceae bacterium
CCGGGTTTGAGATGAGTTGGAGCAAAGTGCAGGACCAACTCGCCGGCGGCGAACTGGCCGAAGCGCTGGCCGAGTTGTCGCTGTGGTACGGCAGCGCCGACGTGCCCGCCGACTTGCAACCTGAAATGTTGGAATTGCTCGATCAGCTCGCCGGAGCGGTCATTTATTCGCGGCAACATTTGTTGGAAGCTCCTTATGAAGTGAAGTCCGGTGAAACGCTCGACGATATCGCACTGCGGTATCAGGTTCCGGCGCAACTGCTGGCCAACATCAACGGCATCGCCGATTCGTCGCAGTTGCAACCTGGGCAGGAATTGAAAGTGGTTCGCGGCCCGTTCAACGCGCTCATCTCGCTTGAGCGGCAAGAGCTAACGTTGATCGTTGACGGGCGTTACGCCGGCCGGTTCGCCATCGGGCTGGGCAACGACCCGGCCCCGCGCACCGGGCAGTTCGCCGTGCGTGAAAAAGCGGTCGAAAAAATGTTCGTCGCCCGCGACGGCAGCACCGTACCCGCCGGCGACGACGCCAACCCTTACGGGCAATACTGGATCGGCTTGGACGGCACGCTCGGCATTCACGGTGCCGCCCCCGCGCCGCAAAACGGTCCCCGCGCCAGCACCGGTTCGATCATCGTCGAACCCGGCGACGCCCGCGACCTGTTCGCGATCCTCTCAGAAGACTCCCGCGTGATCATCCGCCGATAACGTGGTGAAAAACCTGGCGCTAAGTCGATGTGCGTGCCATTGGTTCAGCAGTTAGTTGCTGTTCGGCGGCGGCCGCTTGGGCTTCGGCCAGATGCGGTTGCATGTCGTCGAAGATCTTGCCGGCGCCGTCGTGGAAGATGCGGCCGATCAGCAGGTCGGTCAGGTTACCTTGGTGCTGCGGGTGCTGTTTCATGAAATGGCCGAAGCTGAAGCTGTTGGTGTAGTACGCATCGACCAGCTTCCGTACCCAGCGCGTGCCGGACTGGAAATCATCAGTCCATTTACCAAGCTGCAAGCCGGAGGTATCCCCGACGGCCAGGCCTTCGTTGATGGCGTCGGCCGCCATCAGCCCGCTCTTCAGCGCGAAGAAAACGCCGGAAGAGTAAATCGGATCGATAAATCCGAAGGCATCGCCGACCAGCACCCAACCTTCGCCGGCTTGCTGGGCGGTCTTGTAAGAAAACTCCTTGGCGACGTAGAACTTTTCGACCAACTTCGCATCGTTCAAGCGGCTGAGCAAGCTCGGGCAGTTGACCAGTTCCTCTTCAAACACTTCACATGGTTTGCCGCGGCCTTTGAGCAGAAATTCGTTATCTGAAACCAGGCCAATGCTGGTAACGTCGCCCGAAAGCGGAATGTACCAGAACCAGGCTTCCTTGCTTTTGGTATGCAGAATGACCGTCGCGCCGCCGTGCTCGTCCGGTTCGCGGTGGGCACCTTGGTAGTAGGTCCAGATCGCCGCCTTCTTCAAGTTCGGATCGACCTGTTTCATGCCCAACTTCGATGCGATCATCGCGGCCTGCCCGGTCGCGTCGACGACCACTTTCGCCTGAACATCACGCTTCTGGCCATCGGCAGTTTGCAACCGCACGCCGGTCGCCCGGCCATCGCTGATCAGCGGCTCGATCACGCGGGTGTTGTCGTAGCAGTCGGCCCCCTTTTCGCGGGCGTTCTCGAACAACATCTGATCGAAATCGGCACGTTCGACTTGCCAGGTTTGCGAACACTCGCGGGGATCGTGTTCCTTGAAGAAGAAAGGCTGCGACTCTTTCCCGCTACCGCTGACGAATTGCACGCTGAACTTCTTGACGAACTTGCTCCGCTGCATTTTGTCGAGCACGCCGAGGCGCTCGAAGATCCAATACGATTCGGGCATCAGCGATTCGCCGACGTGAAACCGCGGCATCTCTTCGCGTTCGGTCAGCAGCACGGAGTGCCCCGCTTCGGCGACGAGGGCGGCGACCGTCGATCCGGCGGGACCGCCGCCGACAACGATACAATCGTAGGAGTTCTTCATGGTGCGCAGCAGGCAGGGCGGGAAATTATCGGCGGGAAACTCTCTGCTTCCTCTATACTATAGAGGCGTGACAATTTCCAGCAATTCGACCGCTGGAACGCCATTGCAGTAGATCAGTGCTGTGCGGCCGTAAGTCGCATCGGAGTTCTCTAATCCGAAAAGTTGCCGCAGTTCCGCGCCGCAGGTGACCTTCCAGAGCGAGATCAGTTGCACTTCGCGCAACACGTTGTGTTCGATTAATACCCGGCCTAGCGGTGTTTGCTGGCTTTCAATTTCTCGCCGCACGTCCGCTTCCAAGAAATCTAGGCAAAGCCGGACCAGCCCGAACTGCACCACTTTTCCATCCGATTGTCGGCGGAGCAGAATTTTGCGGGCGTAGTGCGTCGGTGTTTGGCGGACATCTAAGACTTCGACATCGACTGGGCTGTCGTGAAACTTCTCGACCGTGACCGTCATGTGCTGATCATGGGCGAGCAACTGATCGAACGGAGCCGGAGCATCGTCGGGCGAAACTTCGTCGAACGTCCCCAGATCACTCGTCGACTGATAGAACAAGTCAACCAGTGCATCAAGGACCGGCGATTTTCGGCTGGGTTGGGACATGGCTTCCTAGCGGGCGCTTCTAGCCACCGTGGAAGTCAGTTGTTGCACGGTGGCTAGAAGCCCCCGTTACGGCTTGGCGACTACTGGAAGCGAAAGTTGGTCAACAATCTCAATCGTCGGCGTTGGGGCTGGTTCGCCGCGGTCGAGCACCGTGTCGATCAGGTAGTAGAACAACCGCCGCAGCTCTTCAGGCTCCATCGCGTCGGCGATCTCTTCGGCGCGGTCCTGATACTTGTCGACCAACGCGGTCGCTTTCTCGAACACGTCGGCCTGATGATAAAGCTGACGCACGTTGTTAATTCGCTGATCGACCGGCATTCGCACATCGCTCGCGCGGTGATGCAGTTGGTCACGCTTCGCCGGATCGAGTCCTTCCATCGCCAACGCCCACAACACAGTGGGGCGGCCGCCCAGGATGTCTCCGCCGGCGGCCAGCTTGTTGTCGTCGTCGCCGCGCCAGTCCTTCAGGTCATTCAGAATTTGAAACGCCACGCCGACGTGCCGTGAGAAATTGCGAATTGGCTGAGCGTACTTGCCAACCTCACCCGCCAGACGAACGCCGGTGTAAAGCGCCGCTTCGAATGCCGGCGATGTCTTCAGGGCGTAGATCTTCAGGGCATCGATCGGCTTAAGCTGCTTGTCGGTTGAATCCCGCCACAGCAACTCGGCCCCTTGCCCTTCGGAGAGACGCATGTGGGCTTCGGACAGCGCGCCCAGGATATCGGCGGTCGTTTCGGCTCCCAGCGCGGGGGCTTCGCGGCTGACGAGGCGGTAACCCAGGCCGATCATGTAATCGCCCACGTTGATCGCCGTTGGTACACCCAGCTGGCGGTGCAGCGAAAGTTCGCCGTAACGAAATTCGTCGTCGTCCTCGATGTCGTCGTGAACCAGCGAAGCTTTATGGAATGTTTCAATCGACATCGCCGCCCGGCGAACGGCGTCGGGCATGTCGGCCAGGTGCTCCGCGCCGTCGGGCAGTGTGCCGTTGCCGCCGGTTAGCGCATCGAACACAGCGAGTGTAATAAACGGCCGCGAATGCTTCCCGCCCTTGGCTAGGAAGTCGTAGCTGATCGCCTCGGTCGCGGCGATGGGGTCCAAACCGCCAACGCCTTGCCCGTTCATCTCCGCCAACCGCGGCCCGCCGCGTGCGCGCGGTGCGAGGCGCTGGAGGTTCTCCGCCTCGAACATGGCAGCCGCTTCGCGCATTAGATGGACGTACGTCCGCGATTGCTGCTGCGGTTGTTCGTGCGGCACGCGAACCATTTCGGCGACCCAATCTTCATCGACCGACGTGTCGCGGCAATCGCTGGAAAGCAGCGGCACCGCCATGCAAGGGATGCCGGCCAGCAGGATCTTGTCGATCGCCTTTTCCAACACGTTCAAACAAGCGACGCCGACGATCGCATCGACATGCCCGCTGACGATGATCTTCAATACCACCGGCGAGCCTTCGGCGACCAACACCTTATAGCCCAGCTCATCCGCCTCGCCGCGGAAGTCGGCAATGCTACACGCCCCGCATTCCTTGCAGGCCAGGCCGAACTCGTCGTAGTCGGCCGGGCAACCCTGGGCGTGCTTCAGGCAGTGCGGCAGCAGGAACAACCGGCGGCTGTGCGGTACGGCGGCGACCTGATCGCGCCAGAATTCGCTCGCCAGCACGACCATGATCCAACCGAGAAAACTTTCCGGCTGACCTGCTTCGGCAAGAATCTCTCGCGAGATCTTTTCCATTTCGTCCTTGGTCAGCGGGCGCGACTTGTCGAGCTTCGCGGTCACTTCGGCGCAGCGGGCGCGGAGCGACTCGCGCAGCGACTTCATCTGCGGCACGGCTTTTAAGTGCGCCGTCTTGCGGCGGCGCGAACGCCGTTTGGGTTCGGCTTGCTCTACAGCCTTTTCGATTTCAGCGGGGACGCTTACCAAGGTGCAATCCTCAGGGATGTCGCTATCGGTGGGCGTGTTCGGCGGGCCGCGTGCTGGGCGAGGCGAACGGGCCGAGGGCCTGTCCGAGTGCGGACGCCGTGAAGGTTAGTGGATACAGCCTTTCATAATACCACAGCTTCGCGAAGTAAAAACCAATCGGCGACGGTTCGCGATGGCGATTTTCCTCCACGGCGGTCGCAATCCACGCTAAACCGGCGGAAATCGCCGCCTGAATCTGCTCGCCCGGTTCGGGGCCAGCGAAGACCAACCCTTGGGGGGAGAGCCGACCCTGGCTGACAGCCAACAATGCCTCGACCGCCAGCGCCGTTTCCTCAACACCGCTGTTGATCGTTTGTTTCTGCTGCTTCTTCCCCCCGCTGGTGACGCTTTCTGTTACCGAAACCGTGCCTCCCCAACCGCCGTCCCTGTTTTGGTTGTTCACCAGCCAGTCTGTACCTTGTTCAACGGCGCTAGCAATTTGCGAATCGATCGTTCCCGCCGTGTCACCCAACTCCGCCAGCGCCAACAGAACTTTCGACGTTCCGTAGACCGGGTTCTCTTCGCCGGGCACGTCCTGATTGCCAAACCACAACGGTGTCCACGCTCCGTCGTCGTGTTGTTGGCGAAGCAAATACTGTACCCCTTCCTCGAACGCAGCGGCATAACGTTCGGGATCGACCTCTTCCCGCCAGGCGGCCAGCGCTCGCAATGCGTGGGCGGTCAAGTCCGAACCGCTGCGGTCGAACGGCAATTTCCCCCAGCCGCGGCAAAACGTCGGCCAGCCGCCGTCGGCGTTTTGAATGTCCAACAGCCACTGCGTACCGCGCTGCGCCGCTTTGGTGATCTTGATGCGGTCGTGCGTCGAACAACTCGACGAGCGAGCCACGTGAGCGAGCGCCAACAGCGCACCGGGCGTGTCGTCCGCGTCAGGCACGGCACCGCTCAGGTCGCTCCATCCCCATCCGCCCGGTGCCGCGCCGGTGAAGGGATGTTGCTCGGTCTGTTGGCAGGAAAGCAACCAGTCGACGCAATCGTGCAACACTTCGTCGTCCCCGCCGTTGGCCAACGCGTTCATCGCCAGCGTGGTGTTCCACGTCGCCAGGTCGGTATCGATGGGCCAGCTTCCATCTTCGCGAACGGAATCAACGATGAATTCCAACCCCGCCTGCGTGACCGGGTGTTTCACGCGGCCGATGCTCGCCAAGCTCATCACCACGAAGCTGGTCAGCGGAATCGCTTCCAGGTAGCCCCCGCTGGCTGGCTGCATCTTTTGCAGCACGTCCAAGCTGGGTTCGACGCTGCGGCTGCGGATCATCCGCATGATTGGGTTCCACGGCTTGCCGTGGAAGAAGCGGCATTGGCCAATCGCCACCAGCGCCGGAATCGCGTAACTGACCACCGGCATGCGCAGGAAGCGGTACCAACTTTGCGGAAAACAGGCCAGTTCAAACGGCAGCGGAGAGACTTTGCTCCACGGCACCACCGCGTCCAGCGCGCAGTTCGTCAGGATCGTAACGGCGAACGTCTTGTCCTTTCCGTAACGCCGCTTCAACCCTTCGATGCCGCCCTGCCGGTCAATGTATTCTTGGGCCTTTTCCAGAGCCGTCGCATGTTTGACCGGCACGCCAGTTAAATGAAACGCCGCGACCGCCAGCATCGTCGTCGCGATATTCGAATGGCTCTTGTCCGTATCGCCCCAGCCCCCGTCTTCGTTCTGATGATCGGCCAACCAGTTGATGCCGTCGACAATCAGCTCGCTCAAGAACCCTTCCCGAGCCTCATTAGCGAACCGCCCTGATTCGGTAATCGGGTCATGGCGTTCAACCAGCGCCAGCGCGCTAACCGCCGTCGCGGTGGAAAGCGCCGACGTCGAAAGTTCACCGATCCAATGACCATCGGTAGTCCGCTCGCGCAGCAGATCGTCGCGCACTCGGTCGTGAGCAGCGAGAACCCGGTCGTAGTTACATTCCGTACTCAAGCGAATCCTTCCCAATTAGACTTCAAATCACAATCCATCCAGTGTATTCGCCGACTGCAGAACCAACAATTGGCCGGTTACGCGGCTACGTTCCTCTTGCGTATAATGCGGTAGAAATCGAAAAAACTTCCCCGAGACTGACCTATGTACCTCCGCATGGCCAAGCGAGCTTTGCTCGAAACGGATAAACGCCTGCTGACCAAATTCCTGTGGCTGATGGGCTATAAGGGGCTGCGCAGTGTGCAGAAGCATAAGGCCCGGCTGAAACGGGGCGAGTTCTTTCCGCCATTCCTGTACATCTCGATCATCAACAGTTGCAACCTACGGTGCCAGGGCTGTTGGGTCGATGTGGCGGCCAAGCAGGAGAAGATCGATGTCGACGCGATGGACGATCTGCTGAACCAGGCCAAGGCCGCGGGCAATGCGTTCTTCGGCATCCTCGGCGGCGAGCCGTTCATGCATGGCGAACTTCTGCAAATTTTTGAAAACCACCCCGACGCTTACTTTCAGGTTTTCACCAACGGGCAATTCATTACCGATGACGTCGCGAAAGAACTGCGCCGGCTGGGCAACGTGACGCCGCTGATTTCGATTGAAGGGAACGAAATCATCAGCGACCAGCGGCGCGGGCAGCTGGATGTTTACCAGCGGTCGATGGACGGCATTCACAATTGCATCAACAACAAACTGCTAACCGGCGTTTGCACCAGCCTGTGCCA
>CALBTA010000691.1 GCA_937967755.1 uncultured Planctomycetaceae bacterium
CGAAAGAACTGGGGCAAGTTGGTATGATTGCGAGTGACTTGTTGCGGTTCTTGCCATTGGCATTCAGGAGTGACACCTAGGGCGAAATGCAACTGCACCGCACACTCGCTGAATTGCCTGACGATGCGCGTGAATCACTCCGCCGCGGCGCGGTGACCATTGGCAATTTTGATGGCGTTCATCGTGGGCATGCCCGGATTATTGAGAAGCTGCGATCGGTGGCACTCAAGGTTGGCGGGCCGGCGGTCGTTTTCACGTTCGACCCCCACCCGGTGCGGCTGCTGCGGCCTGAGTTGGCACCGCCGCCGTTGACTTGGACCGACCGCAAGGCGGAGTTGCTTTCCGATTTAGGCGTCGATGCGATGGTCGCCTACCCCACCGACTTGGCTTTGCTACAACTTTCTCCCGGTGAATTTTTCCAACAGATTGTTCAGGATCAACTGCACGCGAAGGCCATGGTCGAAGGGCCGAACTTTTACTTCGGCCGCGACCGGGCGGGCGATGTACACACGCTGAAGGAATTGTGCGAAGGCGCGGGCATCGGTTTGTCCATCGTCGCGCCGATGCAAGAAGGCCCGTCGGGAGAGTTCGTCTCCAGCAGCCGCATCCGCAAGTTGATCGCCGCCGGAAACATCGATGCGGCCGGCCAGATGCTCACCGCCCCTTACCGCCTGCGCGGCATGGTAACGCATGGGGCGGCGCGGGGCGCGAAGATCGGTTTTCCCACGGCGAACCTCGACGCGGTCGATACGATCTTGCCCGGCATGGGTGTCTACGCCGGGCAAGCCCACGTCGTCAACGACGATCGCGACTGGCCCGCGGCGATCAACATCGGCCCCAGCCCTACCTTCGGCGAAGAAACCGTGCGCGTCGAAGTACACCTGATTGGTTTCAGCGGAAACCTCTACGGGCAACCACTTGAGGTTGACTTCATCGCCCGACTGAGAGACATTCAGACCTTCGCCGGCGTGGAAGCATTGAAGCAACAGTTGGCGCGGGATGTAGAAGCGGCCATTGCGCACTCAAAGTAGCAGGCACACTCCGTGTGCCGGCCGCCCGAATCGATACCAAGCCTTTCACACCTACCGCAATTGACCGTCACATTCCTTCAGCGGACGGCAGACGGAGTCTGCCTGCTACTATGCCCGAGATCAACTGGCCTGAGTTTGTCAACGTTATCAATTCGCACCAGCGATTCGTGCTGACCAGCCACGTGCGGCCAGACTGCGACGCGCTCGGCAGCGAATTGGGTATGGCCGGTGTACTTGAGGCGCTTGGCAAACATGTCCGCATCGTCAACGGGCAAGCCACGCCGCCGAATTTGGCATTCATCGACCCGGGAAACAAAATCCAGACGATCAACGAAACAGTTCAGCCCGAAGAGTTGCAGGATGTCGATCTGCTGATGGTTCTCGATACCAGCGCCTGGCAACAGCTTGGACCGATGCGGCCCTATATTGAAGGCCTGTCGGCGACGAAGATCATTGTCGACCACCATGTGAGCGAGGACGATCTGGGCGCCACGCCGTTTAAAAACACAACCGCCGAAGCAACCGGCCGCCTGGTGGTCGAAGCGGCGGAGCAACTTGGCGTGGACTTAACTCCAGAGATCGCCATGCCGGTTTTCGCGGCGATCGCGACCGACACGGGCTGGTACCGATTCAATTCGACGACATCGTACACCTACAACCTGGCGGCCAAGCTGATCGATGCCGGGGCAAACCCGGCAGAGATTTACAACGCGTTATACGAACAAGATACGCTCGGCCGCGTTCGGCTGCGAGGAAGAATTTTGGAACGGTTTACCACTGAACTCGACGGCCGCCTGGCACACACTTACGTCTTGGGCACTGACTTCGCCGAAACCGGTGCCCACACCAGCGATACGGAAGATGCCATCAACGCCGGCCTGGCCATCGCCGGGGCGGAAGTGGCGGTGATCCTCGTCGGCCAACCGGCAGGCGGATTCAAGATCAGCTTCCGTAGCCGGGGTGCCCTCGATTGCAGCGAAATGGCGCAGAAGTTCGGCGGCGGCGGGCACAAAGCAGCGGCTGGGGCGTTCATCAAAGACACTTTCGAAGCGACACAATCGCAAGTTCTTGACGCTGTGCGCGCGGCCATGCGATAATCACGGCCCCGCCCTGCCGCAGCGCCGGCAGACATCCCGCCCTTGCAGTTCGTGCGAAACGGAAAATCGATGTCGAAGCCCGACACTCCCCCCGCAGCTTCGCCCGCCGCCAGCGAATCTGCCAGCGATGCCGGCAAGCCCCGCCGTTCGTTCCTGTACCGCGCAATGACCATTGTGGTCAGCGCCGCGGTTGGCCTCGGCCCGCTGTTGACCGGGTTGGCGGTTTTTTTTGACCCACTGCGGAAGCGCGGCAGCGCCAGCGCCGACGACGAAGGTAACTGGCTGCGCATCGCCAACATCGATGCCGTGCCCGACGATGGCGTGCCGCGGCAGTTTCCGGTCATCGCCGATCAGATCGACGCTTGGAACCGCACGCCCAACCAGCCGATCGGGTTGCTTTACTTGCGGCGGGCCGAAGGGGAAGCCAACGTCGAAGTGTTCACCGCCGTTTGCCCGCACGCGGGTTGTAATGTTGGCTTGGTTGAGAAGAACGAACAATTGCAATACCTCTGCCCCTGCCACAACAGCGCATTCGATCTCACCGGCGAGAAGATCGAATCAGGCGGCACGGTTCACCCCAGCCCCCGCGACATGGACAAGCTGGAAGTCGATCAAGAGAAGCTTGCCGAAACCGGTGAAGTCTGGGTTGACTTCAAAAACTTCTACCCCGGTAAGCATGAACGAGTTGAAAAGAAGTAACAGATAGTCGCTTTTCGCTCCGCGAAAAGCAGTTGTTCGCGGAGCGAACGAACGACATTAGTAATCCAATCCAACCCATGCAACGACTCCTCAATTGGCTCGACGGGCGGACCGGCTATCGCCATGCGATGGACGACGCGCTGTACGAAAACATCCCCAGCGGGTCGCGCTGGCGTTACGTTTTCGGCAGCACGTTGGTTTTCGCGTTCGTCACGCAAGTCATCACCGGGCTGTTCTTGTGGATGGCCTACAGCCCTAGCAGCCAAACCGCGTGGGAAAGCGTCTATTACATCCAATACGAAATGCAG
>CALBTA010000692.1 GCA_937967755.1 uncultured Planctomycetaceae bacterium
AGTTCAGCGACATGGGTGCGCGCGTCGCGCTGGCGATGCGGGATTTGGAAATTCGCGGGGCTGGCAACATTCTGGGCACGCAGCAGAGCGGCCACATCGCCGCGGTCGGGTACGAGTTTTACTGCGCCCTGATGGAAAAATGCGTTCGCCGCCTGAAGAAGATGCCGCCCAAGATGTCGATCGACGTGACGATCGACCTGCCCGGCGAGGCGTATCTGCCGCGCGACTACGTTCCCGATATGCGGATGAAAATCGATCTGTATAAGCGGCTCACGCGCATCAGCAGCGATGCGGATTTGAAAGCGTTCGGTGACGAACTGATCGACCGCTTCGGGCCGCTGCCGCCGCCGGTGACGCGGTTGCTATCACTGGTGGAATTAAAGATAGACGCGGCGGTTTGGCAGATTCAATCGATCCATATGGAAGGACGCGACGTAGTATTCACTTACGCATCGGCCGACCGGATCGAACACCTCTCGCGGCTCAACCCGCGGCGGCTTCGCATCGCCGATGACCAGCAAGCGTACCTGCGCATGCGCAGCGCCGACGCCCCCGTCGATCAAATCACGGCGGCGATCAAATCTGTGTTGCGTGCGCGCGGATAACGTGCGTATACTCCCGCGCCCTCGCTGCGCTCATGACAAGGTGAAGGGGTGACAGGGTGCGTGTTGCTTCCATGCTTGCGCAATTGTTGCTGCGATGGCGGTGATGGCGGCTGCAAGGTTTGGGCTTTCGTCAAACTCAGACCGGCGGGATGTTCGATAAGGATTACACGAAACTCCCTCTCCCGCTGGGAGAGGGCCGGGATGAGGGCTGAAAAAAGTGAGCCGCCCGGCGCTAGCCGCGGGTAATTTGGAAGAAGCGTGAGCCGCCAGGCGCTAGCCGCGGGTGAGTTACCACCTACCGGCGGCTAGCGCCTTGCCGCTCAGTCGAGGAACCAACGGAATGATTGCTTTGAACTGGCCAAAATTACACCGCTCGACGCGGCTGCCGCTGGCCGTGCTGCTGGCCTGTGCGTTAAGCAATTTCGCCGTCGCCCAACCGCAGTACCCTTCGACCGGCGGCTACCCTTCCACAACAGGGCCCAGATATCAGCAGCGCCCGGCACCCGTTGCGAACTACCCTTCGACCGAAGGGGCCCGCGCGAATCAGCCGTACAACAATCAACCGTACAACGAACCGTACGGGCGGGCGTACCACGAAACGCAGCGGGGTTACCCGACCACCGAGTCGCTGGGGCCGTACAACGACTATCAGCAGCGAAACGAATTGCTGCCAAACTTCGAGCAAGATCGACGGGTCGGCCGGCAGCCCGCTCCGCCGCAGCGGGAACCTTTCCAGCCGGCAAAACAGATCGCCATTGTCCGTACCGATTCCATCCTGGCGGGTGACTTGCTCGGCGAGATTAACCAGATGCTGGCACCTTACCAGGGCAAAGCGACTGAAGAGCAATTGGAAGAGCAGCGCCAACTGCTCATGCAAAAGCTGCTGCCGCAGACGATTCAAACGAAGATTCTGTACCAGGAGTTGGTGGCGACCCTGCCGCCGGAGGCCCTGCCGCAGATTCAAAACAAATTGGCCAACGAATTCGACGAGAAGCAACTTCCGGTATTGATGGAACGGGCCAAGGTCAACTCGCCCGCCGAGTTGGATGCCGAGCTTCGAAAGTTCGGTACGTCGATCGACAAACAGCGCCGCCAGTTTTCCGAACAGGTGTTGGCCCGCGAAGTGGTGCGGCAGAACGTCGAGACCGAACCAGCCGTCAGCCACCAAGAGATGCTGCAATACTATCAGCAGAATGCGGCTGATTACGAGCGGCCCGCCCGTGTGCGTTGGGAAGAGTTGGCCGTTCGCATTGATGAGTTTCCGAGCAAGGCCGAAGCCTATCGGGCGATTGCCAACATGGGCAACCGCGTGCTGCGCGGGGCGGCGTTTTCGCGTGTCGCCCGTGAGCAGTCGCAAGGCTTCACCGCCGACAACGGCGGCTGGCACGATTGGACGCTGAAGAACAGCCTGAAGGCGAAGGACATCGAAAGGGCGATTTACGAAATGCCCGCCGGGCAACTCAGCAACATTATTGAAAGCGACTGGGGCTTTCACATCGTGCGGGTGCTCGACCGCGAAGACGCCGGCCGGGTGCCCTTCTTCCAAGAGCAGGTCCGCATCAAAGCGAAACTGCAAAAAGAAAAACGCGATTCCCAGGTGGAAGAGTACGTTGCCAAGCTAAAAGCCCGCACCCGGGTTTGGACGATTTACGACGACGGGGAAGGTTGAACGCAATCTGATTCGTTGGTCCGAGAGTGCCGTCCGGATTTCGAAGGCGCGAAGTGTTATACTGCCGCGCATGTCAGCTTCGCCCCGCCGGAATTTGGAGATCAAAGCCCGCGTCCGCTCGCTGGCCGACGCGCGACAAGTTGCTTCCGAAGTCGCCACGGAATCGCTGGGGGTGCTGCATCAGGTCGATACGTTTTTCCCGTGCGCCAAAGGGCGGTTGAAAGTTCGCCAGGAAAAAGGGCGGCCCGCGGAACTGATCGCCTACCAGCGGCCGACTTCGCCTGGTGCCAAGGCGAGCGATTACTTTCTGATTGAGGTAGCCGACGCCGAAGGATTGATCGCGGGTTTGACGAGTACTCTCGGCGTTGGGCAAATCGTTCGTAAGCGCCGCGAGGTCTTTCTGTATCGCAACGTGCGCATCCACCTCGACCAAGTGGCCGGGCTGGGCGAATTCTTGGAGTTGGAATCGGTCGTAGGCGCAGGAACGGACGAGGAAACGGCCGCTCGGCGGTTGGAGGAATTGATCGCGAAATTCCCGATCGATCCGGCGGACCTCATCGCGGCATCCTATGCCGAATTGATCACCGCCGGCGAGCAATGAAGCAGGCCCACCGCGCAAAAATTCATTGCTGAAATCCCAATTCCAGCGTAAGCTGGAGGAAAGCCGCCAATTCTTTGGGATTCTTGCTTGATGCCGCGAATTACCCCATTTTCGATATTGCTCGCAATCACACTGGCGATAGCAGGTTGCCGGCGCGGCGAGGACTCGCCCGCTCAACCATCGCCACGCGGTAGCGAACATCCGGTCGAAGTAGTCAGCACGACCATCCCCGCGCCGGAAGCCGAACGCCCACCACGTGATGGGCCGCTGTTCATGCGGCTTTCCGCGGAAACAACCGGCATCGATTTCCGCGAAGTAATCGATACGAGCCACCCTAAGAAGTTCCTTTACAACTCGGGCTTTGCCTGCGGTGGCGTCGCGTTGGGTGATATCGACGGCGATGGACGGGTTGATTTGTTCGTCGTCGGCAACCGCGGGGCCAATCGCCTGTACCGCCAGAGCGGTGAGTTTCAGTTCGAAGATATCTCAGCCTCCGCGGGTATCGAAGGGGGCGATGACGACTGGGGGTCGGGTGCGGCGATGGTCGATATCGACGGCGATGATGATTTGGACATCTACGTTTGCAACTACGACCGGCCCAATCAGTTGTTCCTCAACACAACGCACGAAGACCGCGCACCGAAGTTTGTGGAATCAGCCGCGGCGTTCGGGTTGGACATTGCCGATGCCTGCTTGATGCCGTACTTCTGCGACTACGACCGCGATGGCGACTTGGATGTCTACATCGTCTGCTACAACCTCTACCCGCCCGGTGGCTATCCGGCCAACGCGGACGAAGTTTACGAACAAGTTGGCCCGCGGCCGGCGTTCAAAGGCGACTTCGGCAAGTACTACCAGTTTCTGCCGGTGGGCGAAAATCAGGTGACCGTTTCGATCCGCGGGCGGCGCGATTACCTGATGAGGAACAACGGCCCGGATGAAAACCAACAGATTGAATTTTCCGACGTGACCGAGCAGGCCGGAATTTACCAGCCCGGTTTCGGCCTCGCAGCGCATTGGTGGGACTACGACGCCGACGGCGACTTCGATTTGTACGTCGCCAACGATCTGGAAGACCCGGATCATCTTTACCGCAACAACGGCGACGGCAGTTTCACGGACGTCATAAAAGAGGTCGTTCCGCACACACCCTATTTTTCGATGGGCACGGCCGCAGGCGACGTGAACAACGACGGGCTGGTTGACTTTATGGCGCTCGACATGGCCGCGACCACGCACTTTAAGGCGAAGGTCAGCATGGGTGAGATGCGGAGCTTGGAAAAAGATGTGCTGGAAAATTCCGTCCCGCGGCAGGTGATGCGAAACGCCCTGTACGTGAACGCGGGCAACGGCCGAATGTTGGAAGGGGCGTTTCTGGCGGGGGTCGCCAAGACCGATTGGTCGTGGTCGCCTGCGCTGGCCGACTTCGACGGCGACGGCCGATTGGATCTGTTCGTCACCAACGGTATGACGCGGCTGTTCACCGATTCCGATCGTAAGATTCCGCTCGAGCAATGGGTCGGCCGTTCCGAGTTTGAAGTTCACCAAGACGCGCCGACCAACCCCGAACAGAATCTGGCTTTCGTCAACCGTGGCGACTTGAAATTCGCTGATGCCAGCAAGCGTTGGGGCCTCGCCGGTGTCGGAATGAGTTTCGCCGCGGCCTACGGCGACCTCGATGCCGATGGCGATTTGGACCTGGTCGTCGCGAACTTGGATGAGTCGCTGGGCGTTTACCGCAACGAATCGGCCGGTGGTAACTGCGTGGTCCGATTGCAAGCCGGTGGAAAGAACCGCCACGGCGTGGGGGCGGTTGTTACCTTGAAGACGGAAAGCGGAACGCAAACCCGCGTGCTGCATCCGCAGTCGGGCTTCGCTTCCTGCCATGACCGAGGGTTGCACTTCGGCCTGGGTGACGCGAAAAAGATCGAAAGCATTCAAGTCCAATGGCCCGATGGCGAAACGCAAACGCTTGGCCCATTGCCGGTAAAGGCGAACCTGCTTATTCGCCGCGATGAAAACGAGACCAGCCCGCCAACCGAAAGCGATCAGCCGCTGCGCTGGTTTGAACCGTTGGAACTTCCGCTGCAAGCGGCCCACCGGGAACAACCGTACGACGACTTCGCCGATCAGCCGCTGCTGCCCAACAAGCTGTCGCAACTGGGCCCGGGTATCGCTTGCGGCGATATCGACGGCGACGGCGATGACGATTTCTACCTGGGCGGGGCGGCCGGGCAAAGCGGAACGTTGTTGCGCAACGACGACGGCCGGATCGTTTCGGTCCGCGCCCAAAGCGATTTGTCAATTGACAACCCGCAAGCCGACCCTTTCGCCGCCGACGCCGCGTGCGAAGATGCCGGCTGCCTGCTGTTTGATGCCGACGGCGATGATGATTTGGATCTTTACGTCGTCAGCGGTAGCTACGAGCATGACGAAGATTCCGCCGAACTGCGCGACCGTTTGTACTTGAACGACGGGGCGGGGCAATTTCAGAAAGCCGACGCTGAATCGATCCCGGGCGATGCCATCTGCGGCGGTGCGGTTTGCGCGGCCGATTTCGACCGCGACGGCGACTTGGACCTGTTCGTGGCCGGACGTCTGACGCCCAAGAAGTACCCGTTGCCGGGAGTCAGCCGCCTGCTTGTCAACGAATCAGCCGAGGGGAAAGTTCGCTTCACCGATCAAACCGAAACGATCGCCACCGGGCTTTCCCGCTGCGGCATGGTCACCGCCGCCTGCTGGTCCGACGCCGACGGCGACGGTTGGGTTGACTTGCTGGTGACTTGTGAATGGAGCCCGGTTCGCTTCTTCAAGAACAACCAAGGGCGGCTGGAAGAGCGAACGAGGCAAGCCAGCCTATCCGGTGTGCTCGGGTGGTTCAGCGGCATCGCCGCCCGCGATTTGGACAACGACGGCGATATCGATTACGTCGTCACCAACACCGGGTACAACACGAAGTACAAGGCTTCGCCCGACGCCCCCGTCGCGATTTACTACGGCAAGTTCGGCGACCAAGAGCAGCCGCATTTGGTGGAAGCGACCAAGCACGATTCGCACTTTCTTCCCGTTCGGGGGCGAAGCTGCTCGTCGTCGGCTATGCCGCATTTGTCTGCGAAGTTTCCATCGTACCGGGCGTTCGCCTCGGCGTCGCTGGAAGACATCTATGAGGACCACTGCCTGGAATCGGCCGATCATTGGGTCGCGAATGAATTGGCGTCAGGCGTGCTGCGCAACGACGGCAGCGGCAAGTTTCAGTTCGAGCCGTTGCCGCGGATTGCGCAGATCAGCCCCGGCTTTTCAGTCGCCGTCAGCGAATTCAACGGCGACCCGTACCCTGATGTCTATCTGGTGCAAAATTCCTTCAGCCCCCAGATCGAAACCGGCCGGCACGATGGCGGGTTGAGCCAGTTGCTAGTCGGCCAACGCGACGGAACGCTGGCTGTCGTTCCCGCCCGCCGAAGCGGCTTGAGCATCTGGGGTGACGCGAAATCGTTGGCGGTTAGCGACGTCGATGCCGATGGGCAGCCCGATATTTTCGTCGGCGTGAACGACGATCGGGCGGCCGCATTTCGTGCGGCCAACGCTGGTACTGTTGTGCCGGTGAGGCTGCGCGGTCCCTCTGGCAACCGCACCGGCGTAGGAGCGAAAGTCACTTTCGAAACCACCGACCGCCAGCGGCAAACGGCTGAGGTGACCGCCGGCAGCGGCTACCTTTCGCAGTCGACAGCCACGATGTTCTTCGGCGTTGCGAAAAGTGCATCCCCCGCCCGCATCGAAGTCCGCTGGCCCGACGGCACGACGACCAGCCAGAAGATCGAGACCCAGCCAAATGAGGGGGCGGCTATCGAGATCGCCCGATAACGCACCGTAAGGCGGGCACTCTTGCCCGGCAACACACGGACAAGAGTGCCCGTGCTACTCTTTTCAAGCCGACTGAATCATTGAGCGATTCCAATCGCCGGGCTAAGATAGATTTTTCGATTTCGTTATTTTTCAGGGCCAGAAGTGAACGTGCACTCAACAGGTTTTCAGTCCCAGCGCCCCACCAACAGTCGTTGCGGATTCACGCTCGTCGAGTTATTGGTCGTGATCGCCATCATCGGCATTCTCGTGGCGCTGTTATTGCCCGCGGTGCAAAGCGCCCGCGAAGCGGCCCGGCGGATGCAATGCCAGAACAACTTAAAGCAAATCGGATTGGCGCTGCACAACTACGAAGTCGCCAATAAAAGCTTCCCGCCCGGTTCGTACTGGTACGGCACGAATTACGATGCCTACCGCGGTTCGATTCTGGTGCTGTTGCTGCCCCACATGGAACAGCAGAACCTTTTCGACCAGTTCGATTACACCGTGCGGATTGACGATCAGACCTTCCCCGATACGACGCTGCTCGGCTCCACGATCATTCCAACGTACGTCTGCCCCAGCGACAACAACAAAGGCTTGCTCAACGGGCGGGCGATTCACAACTATGCCGCCAGCAATGGTCCGACGGCCCACATCAACAACCCGTCTTGCAGTTGCAGCACAGGGGCTAGCTGGAACACGTACGCCCTGTCGCCGTACGAGAACCCCAACGATTTCGCCGGCCCGTTTTACCGCCGGGACAACCCGACAACGATTACCGATTGCCGCGACGGGCTTTCCAACACGATTTATTTTGGCGAAGTGCGGCGCGACTGCTCGAACCACACGCAACAAGGTTGGGTACGCAGCAACAACGGCAACGGGTTGGTCTCCACACAAGTGCCGATTAATACCGATACCTGCGACGTCAACGCCACCGACCCTTGCCGGAAACCGTGCAATTGGAGCAGTGAACTGGCGTTCAAGTCCGCGCACCCCGGCGGCGCGTTGTTCCTGTTCGGCGACGGGTCGGTTCACTTCTTCAGCGAATCGATTGACCATTGGAATTACCAGTACCTCGGCGCCAAGGCCGATGGTGAGGTGGCGACGCTGCCATGATGGTGTTTTCCACGTCCTTTGATCCTCGACTTCCCCGCTTCGCTTTGATGCTGGCGTTCGCCGCCAGCCTTGCGCTGTTGGCCGGCTGCGGACCCAAACGGCCGGAGACGATGTACGTCGAGGGAATCGTCACGCTCGATGGGAAACCGGTCGAAAACGCTGCCGTGATGTTTTCGCCTGCCGAAGGCCGCCCGGCGAGCGGGTCGACCGATGCTCAAGGCCGCTTCGAACTGCAAACATTCGAACCGCGCGATGGGGCCGTTCCCGGTAGCCACAAAGTGACCGTCACCCTGAACGAAGTTTCCGGCGTGATGCCCGACCCGGATGGGCTAAGCGGCGAAATTGCCCCGGGCGGATTCCAAGTCAAATGGATCGTGCCCGAAAAGTATTCCAACCCCGATAGCTCCGGCCTGACTGTCGAAGTCGATCGTTCGCTTGATTTGCCGGTGAAGCTAGAACTTTCGACCGGCCCATAGAGCCTATCCGAAAACCTCGGCACGGATTGGCGATCCGTGCTACTTCCGAGTTTTTCGTATAGGCTCAGTCTTAACGGGCAAATACCTCGCGCAAGAATCTTCCCGTGTGGCTAGCTTCGATCAGTGCGACCTCTTCCGGCGTTCCTTCCGCGATGATCTGGCCGCCGGCTGAACCGCCTTCGGGGCCGAGGTCGATGATCCAATCGGCCGACTTGATCACATCCAAATTGTGCTCGATCACGATCACCGTGTTGCCTTTGTCGACCAGCTGCTGCAACACATCCAGCAGGCGGCGGATGTCGGCGAAGTGCAACCCGGTTGTCGGTTCGTCGAGCAGATAGAGCGTGTTGCCGGTTTCGCTCTTGGCCAGTTCGGTTGCCAACTTCACCCGCTGGGCTTCGCCGCCGGAAAGTGTGTTCGACGCCTGGCCGAGAGCCAGGTAGCCAAGCCCGACAGCACACAAGCTTTCCAACGAGCGATGAATTTGCGTGAAGTTGACGAAAAACTCGGCCGCATCGGCAATCGACATTTCCAACACATCGCTGATTGAGTTATCTCGATACCGAACCGACAACGTTTGCGAATTGAACCGCCGGCCTTGGCAAACAGGACAGCGAACGTACAGATCGGGCAGAAAGTTCATTTCAATCTTTTGCTGCCCCTGGCCGCCGCACGCATCGCACCGCCCGTCCTTGTTGTTGAAACTGAACCGCCCGACGCCGAAGCCCAACTGCTTCGCCCCGCGCGTTCCGGCGAAGACCTTGCGCACTTCGTCGAAAA
>CALBTA010000693.1 GCA_937967755.1 uncultured Planctomycetaceae bacterium
CAATGTCATCAACTCGTCCAACAGGTTTTGATTCCGCCGTACTTCGTATTTCTTAAGCGCCGCCGAAATCGCCGCATCGATGTCTTGGTCAACGTGGTCGGCAGGCCAAAGGCTCAACGCCCCTGGGCGTTCCTTCACGACCTTGCACTTCCCGTCCCAACCCGCTGCAACTGGTTGCAACGCATCGGGCAAGGTCAGGCGTGACTTCCCATCCACCCGGCACAGGCTTTCCACCCGTAAAGTAGGCAAAATGGGTTGATCACTAGCAGGCATGGGGCGAAAACCCTCGGCCAGCTAACTCCGTCTAGCTAGATTTCAAAGAGCAAAAGGGCGAATAGCCCGCATTTTTATCTATATATGAATTATTGTGGGATCAAATCCCACAGAAAGGAGTTTACCGAGGGCGGCGGGCTTGGCAAGTGGCCCATCGAAAAAAACTGATTCTCTGCGTCAGTCGCTCATCGCATACCGTGCAAACTACGCTTTTTAACGTCTTCGGAAAATCAAACTGGCACGGTTAGGCGAAATTTCCTACTTAACGCTCTGAGAATTTCACCGTCGCCCTGCTAGCAACTCTACGACATTGTCCGCTCAGACCATCAGCCTTCGAGAACCGATTGTCATCACGGGCATCGGAGCCATCGCTTCGACCGGCCACGACCGCGAGTCGCTGTGGCAGGCCGTTCGGCGCGGTGAAAGTGGCGTGGGAAGAATCCGCGGAGTCGTCGGCATTCCCGATGATGAAATGATTGGGGCGATGGTCGATATTCCCGCGCCGAACAATCGCTTGAAGCAAACGTTGCTCGTACGTCACGCTGGGCACGAGGCGCTGCAAGATGCAAGTATCGATTTCGATACGGTTGACCGCACGCGATTCGCCAGCAGCGTTAGCGCGGTGATGGCTGACTGGAAGTTCCGCGACGCCCACGACGGCTACTACGACGTAACCGAACAGACGGCGGGCGAAGATGTGCCGTGGTTTCACCAATGGCTGCCCAATACCCCGGCGGCCGACGCTGGCGAGTACTTCGGGCTACACGGGCCGCGGCTGGCCTATTCGACTGCCTGCGCCAGCGGCTTGATCGGAGTAATCAATGCGGTGCGGGCGATTCGCGATGACCAATGCGACATCGCCTTGGCCGGCAGCGGAGATTCAATAGACGGCCTGATGGCCGCTGGCTTTCAGAAGATGCGGGCGCTGGCCCACCACGACGACCCGCGGCAAGCCTCTCGGCCGTTCGACTCGCAACGCAACGGTTTCGTCATGGGCGAAGGCGCAGCCATGTTCGTCGTGGAACGACTGGGGCATGCCCTGGCTCGAGGCGCGAAGATTTACGCTGAGATTCGGAGCGGAAAGGTTCTTGCCGAGGCCCACCATGTCACAGGGCTCGATAGTTCGACTGAGTCGCTGTCGCACCTCATTGATATCACCCTTCGCGGCGCGAAGTTGGAACACGCGGATATCGGGCACATCAACACGCACGGCACGGGAACGCTGCAAAACGACCTGGCCGAAATGCGGGCGATTCGCGATTCGTTCGGCGAAGGGGCGAAAGAAATTTGCGTCGCGGCGAATAAGTCGTGCCTGGGCCATATGGTCAACGCGGCCGGAAGTATGGAACTAGCGCTGACGGTCCTCGCCTTACGCGATGGATTCGCGCCGCCAACATTGAACCTGACCGACCCCGACCCTGAGTGTACGTTTGACGCCATGCCGCTGGTCGGAAAAGTCAACCGGTTTCAGCATGCGTTGAAATTGTCGGTCGCGTTCGGCGGGCACTTGGTCGCCATGGCCCTCAGCCGGTGGAACGACGCGGCAACCGGCTTCGGCTACCCCGATACCGACGAATACCGCAAGGCGGCGTAACGCGATTTCGCGTAAAACGGATTGCCTATCCGTTCCGAGAAATCGATTTAAAGACGACATTTTCGATGTCCGCGCGCGAAACAATTCTCCAACTTCGTTGCCCCGATTGCCGTTGGTCCGAACTGTGCGATCTTCTCGGCATGAGGGCCTGGCTGCACTCGGTCGGCATGCTCCGCCGCGCGACCGACCCTGAAGCCGAGATGATCGTGGAACTATTTCGCAAGTCTCGCGAAAAATTTGAATGCCCCGAGTGTGATGCCGAGTTGCGGATCGAGCAGCCCGCCGACGAAGACTGGCCTGCGGCCCAAAGCTGCCAGGCGTGTGGGAAAACGATTCCGCCCGCCCGCATCGCCGCAATCCCTGGCGCAACCATGTGCGCGGCTTGCCAGGAAAAGGCAGACCGGGGCGAATCGCTGGGTGAAGCCGAATACTGCGAGCATTGCGGCGGCATTCTGGTGATGAAGCAATCAGGCAGCGGCATCACCCGCTACACCATGCGTTGCAGCGACTGCGGGCGGTAGAACGCGTAGGACGGAGTTCCACTCCGTCCAGTATGCAGCACAACTGCATACTACAAATCGGCGTTATAATTCCGTCATGTTAAATCGCCGCGGTAATACGTCTCTTGGAATCGCGCCCTTCTTATACGCACTCTCGGCTGTCCTGGGTTGTGAGTCGTCAGGCACTGCGCCGAACATTCAATTCAGCCGCAATAATTTGGTCGAGTTGCTTGAGAAGTCAGATGTTAATGAACTCGTCATACACAACGCCAGCCTGCGCGACGACGATCTGGCGTTGCTGGCCGATCACCCCGAAATTGAACGGGTCGAAATCGAAGGCTGTGAGTTTGGTGACGCCGCGATGGCTCACCTCGCGAAGCTTCCCAACTTGCAACGCCTGAACATCGCAGCCACGCACGTTACGGATCAGGGCATGGAGCACCTCGCGAAGTGCCCGCGGCTACGTATTCTCAACCTGCATTACACGGACATCACCGACGAAGGTCTTTCCCATCTCGTCGCACTGGAAGATTTGGAATTGCTGCGATTTGGCAGCCCGCTCGTCAACGATGCTGGTATCGCACACATCGCCCGGATTGATAGCCTCCGCTTCTTGCACCTGTTGGATGTGCCAGTCAAAGACGAAAGTCTGCCCCACATTCAGTCGATGGCCAACTTGGAATCATTCTACCTCGACGGCGGCAACTGTACGGATGAGGGGCTGAGCGACCTGATTATCGCCCGGCCCGATTTGCATTTCCACAAAGACCAGCAGCACTTGTACGACGACCCGCGCAAACATGACCACCACCATTGAAGTTAACTGCGACCAGTGCAACAAACGCATCCGCGCCGCCGAAAAACACGCCGGCAGAACGGTCGCCTGCCCGAACTGCCAGGCCCCGCTGACGATTCCGGCAGGCTCCGCCGTAAGCAATTCAACCATCGGCGCGGTCGAAGAGAAGTTCGCGCTGCGCTGCGAAGGCTGCCATTCGCAGTTGAAGCTGGCCCAGCGGTTCCGCGGTAAGCGGATCAAATGCCCGAAGTGCCAACACGTCATCAACGTTCCGCAATCGGCGTCGGACTCGGCGGCTGCTCACGCCCAGGCAGCGCCGCCGGTGGCCAAAGCCCCGCCGCCGCGCCGCCCCGAAGCCGCAGCGCCTCCGCCCAAGCCCGCTGAGAACTGGTATCTGCACGCCCACGACGGGCAACAGTACGGCCCGATCTCGCGCGCCGAACTGGACGGGTGGATGAACGAAGGTTTGCTGACCGCCACGTGCCAGATCTGCGGCGACGAAGGAAACTGGCGTCCGGCGACGGAGCTTTATCCGCAGTTGGAAGCGCACGATCACGCCGCGCCGGAGGACACAGGGGAACGCCTGCTGACCTGCAAAGGTAATGGGCCGAGGCTGGGGAGCATGGCGGTCAGTTCTGATTTGAAGAAGACCGGCCGCGGCAATCAGATCGTTCGCAACGAACTGTACCAGGTCGGCGACGCCCGCTCGATGTGGGAGCGGATCAAAGCCGGCACGGTCGTCGGGCCGTTCGCGCAGGAGAAAGAAATTGATGTTGAGCAAATTCACTTGCTGACGTTTTCCGACCCAGCGGGCGAGGTCCATATGGTCTCTCCGCTGGATAACGGAACTCCTTGCCCGACCGAATTCATTTGCGTGCTACCAGGATACTTGCCCACGTCGCTCGGCCTGCTGCGCGGCGAGGGTGGCAACTGGGGCATCGACGCATCGAACTCGGCCGCGGGAGTGTTCCTGCCGCAAATCGCCCGGGCGGCAATGACGAAGATGGGCGGGCAGGCGCAATCTTTCTGGGCGGTATTGGACGAAGACCAATCGCAAGCCGCGGCCGACCACGCCAACGGCTTCGCGCAGTTACGGGCTGATCTGCGGTTCGACGCCAAAGTGACGTTCGGGCCGATGGAGATTACCTACCACCTCGATTGGATCGCCCAAGCCCTACCGCTGACCGACGAGGAATACCTGGTCGTCGCAAAGTACATCCCCAAGAACAAAATGTTCGGTATCGACCTGGGCGCATCGTGGTTCGCCCAGTGGCGCTTGCAACTGATCGACTGCATCGCCGGGCTGCCCGACGCGACCGAGCAATGCTTCTGCTGCTACGACTACGGCAATTGGGGCATCGTCGCGGACGAGGTGCTGGGGCTGGATGTTTTTAAGTAGGGGCAGTGCCGCAGTCTTCAAAACCTTAGGAACGCGGGAATTCTCAAAAGTTGCACCAACAGGGAAGAGGAACCGGTACTTGCAGCAACGGATATTACCGTGTGAAGGGTCAAGACCACCCCTGAAGTCTCCTAAAGAACCTTTTTCTTATCTCCCTATCTCCATCACCTCCTGATCTCCCTTCCTTTGGCTCCCACCCTGATGACCGTCGTTCGCTTATTTGCTCAAACGGATCGGCGGTCCGTTCTACGCGAGGGCTGGGTTTTTTCACCGGGGCTGAAAATATTTTCGGAAAAAAGGCCGCCCAAACGCGGGATTAGCGCGAATCTGGAAAATCTTTCGAGAATTATTGGTGAAAAACCGGTTTTTGTGTACCACCTTGTGTATACTTATGATCACGTGTACTTGCAAGCACATCATCGATCGGCACGGCGCTAGCCGCCGGTGAGTTCAACCCTTCTAAGGTCTAGCGCAATGCGGACCATAGGCATGAATCATGGAACGCCGGCGCTAGCGCCTTGCCGCTCAGTTGCACACACACTTCCACAAAGGAGCAGACCTATGACGCAACGACAACGAACATCACACACTCACAACATCGTGAGCCCAACCAACCTGCGCGCCGCGGCCTGCACTCCGGCGAAGGCAGATCACAAGAATTCACCAGCACCCCCACAAACCAAGCACTTTGGTGAATTCGAGCAAGGCACCCCCGCCGAAACCCTCGCCAGAAGTTGAAGCCGGTAGCCGAGTTACGGAAACCGCAAATTCCGACCCGGCTGAAAACATTCACCACTGCCACCGGCTGGTGGCCGAAAGTGGTGACACCGTTGCCAGCGGTGACTGCGAAGCTGGCCAGCTTGTGAACGGATGCGGATAGTTTTTGACCGCGGGAGTGAAGCAAACTGCGGACTGGAATTCAATTTCAGCAGGCAAGCTGGCAGCTTGCCGCTACGTTTGGCCGGGCTACGGAGGTGAAAAACGGTCCCCTCTACAGAGGGCCGCGCGCTGACAAAAAAATGAATTTGTCAGCGCTGCGGGGATGCCCTTGGGACCCTATCGCGCGCTGACAAAATGCAAGAATATGTCAGCCCGCAATAGTCAGAAGAGGGGACGCGGAATGCGGAGTG
>CALBTA010000694.1 GCA_937967755.1 uncultured Planctomycetaceae bacterium
ATTGCAAGAGGAAGACCCGTTCCTGCGAAAGCTGGCCCGTCTAAACGGCGGCAGCTTTGCCTACGTTGATGTTTCACAGCAGAAGTAGGACGCAGTTCCACTGCGTCCACGACGGAGTAAAACTCCGTCGTACGACAACGGCAAACCAATCCACAACACCAGCAGCCCTCACCCCTTCTGCCACAACCATGATGAACTCCAACATGTGCCGTTTCCTGGGTTTGTTGCTGACCTCCGCAATCGGATTGGTCATCGTCGTTGGAAACTGCCAGGCCGTCGAACGCACCGTTGAATTCCGCGACGGCACGATCTTGCGTTTGCAGCTTCCCGACGAACCACTGCCTTGGCACAAAGCGGCCCGCGACGGAACCGTCACGCGCGAACCGATGCCGTGGGAGATGGTTGCTCAGCTTTACCTGGTCACCAAGCCGGCACTTGAAAAGCTGGCGGAAACCAAGGGCCTGCTTAACCAGTTGGCCAGCAACGTTTATCGCGAAAGAGTCGAAGCCCACAAGGAACTGATCGAGAAGGGTGTGCACTTTCGCGGCGTGGTCGAGGAAGTTCACCGCACGACGACTGACCCGGAAGTCCGCTGGCGGCTGGACAACGTGTTGCAAGCCATGGACCACGATGTCGAGCCGGCGCAGTTCAACTACGACCTGATCACCCGCAGCACCGGCGAAGAGATCGAAGGGGACGTTGGCGAGTTGGAGCTAGAAGGTGAATTTCGCGGCACGAAGATACCCATCAGCCGCAAAAGCATCTGCCGCATCAACCTGAAATCACCCACCGACAACGCCCAGATCGGCGGGATGTTGGGCAGAGCGGAAGAAATCACCGAAGACAAAGACGAACTGTTTCCCAAGAACGTAACCCGCATCAATTTCGACCGCGGCCCGGCAGGCGAGTTGACGATTCCAGGCAGAGACATTCGCGATTTGTACGTGCCGCTAGGTGCGACGATTCACTCCGAAATGCCCAACGAGCCTGACGCGTTCATCTCCGTCGAGGAGTACAACGTGAAGGGCCGCAGCGGCGACAAGTGCGCGGCCACGCACGATCCGCTCTACCAAGGAACGATCGTCGTTCGCTTCTGCCTGCCCGGCAATTCCGGCGTGCCTGCCGGCGTTCATGTCGTCGGTTTCTGGACGGCCTACATCGAGCCGGAAGGCACAGCGCTGGAGGCGTACGACGTTCACGATCGCCTGATTGGGTTGACGAAGACGCGCGTCCGCGGCAACGACTTTTTGGCCATCAAGAGCAAAACGCCGATCGCTTACATCAAGGTGACGCCCGATACCGAAATCGACGAAGACCACGCGATTGACGACTTGTTCTTCGACCCACCCGTCACGCTTGCCGAAGCAGGCGACCCCAAGTGGCTGACCGCTTTGCTGACCACCGGCGAACGACTGAAGTGCAAAAGCTTCCAGCGCGATGGCGATAAACTGACCCTCAGTGAGTTGTCGATCGGCGTGAAGGAAGTCAACGTGTCGCTGGAAGAAGTCGCATCAATCATGCCCGCCACCGAAACGGCTCGCCGGCCTGATGTGATCACAACCGATTGCACCGTACTGCTGGACGACGGCTCAATCGTTCGCGCCCATGGCGGGGAAACGTTGAAGACGGTCGACGAAAAGCCGATTCCCAATGAGAAGATCGTCGCCCTGTGGGGCTTCGGCCGTTCGTTGACGTTGCCCGAAGACGACGCTTGGCCGGAAGAGGGCGCGTTGCTGATCGAGCGCGACAAGGTTTACAAGAAATTGCCAGAGTGGAAATTTGGTGAAAAGTGGATCGAAGCCCCGCAGCTCGCCTTGTTTGATTTCAATTATTCCGACTCGCCGGTGATTTGGTTCAAGCGGCCGCCGAAAACCATCAAGGGAGCCGGCATCCTCCGCCGCGCCACTGGGGAGGAATACGTGCTGCACGATTCGGCCAACTACCAACTGACCGGTTGGTCCGCCGAAACAGTAACCCTTCGCGGCGACAAAGCCGAACTGGCAATTCCGTTTGATGAAATCCTCACGCTTCGCTTGCCGCGTGCTGAGGACGAGTAGCCGGCACGGGAACAGGAAGCATGGCGCCGAAACTTGCGATGCGGTCGGTGGCTACTTAGAATGCCGGAAAATGTCGGGGGCCGACTACCCTTTGTTGGATTCCCGACCAATTCACCCCGCCCCGCTTCCCCGCAGGAATTTCTCGCCATGTCGACCCGCCGGTTTCTCGCTGCCGTTTGTCTTGTTCTGGCCATTGCCGCTACGTTCATCGCTCGCCCAGCTGCCGCGCAGCCCGTTGAGGAAGACAACCCGGTCCCCAAGTTGCTGGAAAACATCGAATCGGACAACTTGCAAGTTGCCAGCAGCGCCGCGCGGTCGCTGGGCATCGTCTTTTCGCCGGGCGGCAAAGGGGGTGACGAAGTCGAAGAAGCGACCACGGCGTTGATCGACGCGCTCGACTCGCCCTTAGGTGCTAAGCTCCGCGAAGAATCGGCCAGAGCCCTTGGCCGTATGCGTGCTAAGCCGTCGCTGGAAGCGATCAAGAAAGCGATCGATGACGAGGATGTCGAAGTCGCCATCGCCGCGGCGGAAGCTTCGGCCAACATCTTGCCCGTTGACGACGCTCGGGCGTTCCTCAAGCAGCGCGGCAATGATGAGTCGGAGAATGTCAAGGCGGCCGTTTACCGCGCGCTGGCCGGAATCGCCAAGCCGGAGGATGCCGATTTCATGATCGATGGATTAGGCCACAACAACTGGCGCGTGCAACAAGGGGCTGTGCAGGGCCTTGAGCGCAGTGTGCGGTTCGGCGCTCGCATTGACGCGGAAGTCTACGATCAAGTCGCTGGCGTGTTGGGGAACGAAATTCTCAACGCCTCGAATGCGGCCGTGCATTTCCTCACCCACATTCGCAACGACGAATCGCTGCGGGCGACGATTGAAGCAGTCGACACGCCGCCAACGGGCGAGGCGGACGACGTCACCTGGCGGAAGCGCAGCATGGCGTTGCGAACCGTCTACCACCTCGGCTACCCGTACAACCGCCCCGCGCTACCCGCGGTGATCCGGCAGTTGGGCGATCCGACCGCCAACGTTTCCAATGAAGCCCGGCGAATTCTGAACCATCTTCGCAACGAGAAGCAGCTCTCCCACGGCGACCTGTTCCCAATGTTGCTGACCGAATTGGAATCGGCCGAGTCGCTGCCGTTGCGGGCGGCGATCATGCGTGAGATGGGCGGCAATGTCGAGCGGCAATACGCTTCCCGCGTTGCGACCGTCGCAGAGAAAACGTTGGCCGATGCCGCCGAAGATGAAACGCAATGGCCCGCCCGCGCGTATAGCTGCACGCTGTTGGGGGCCAGCGGGTACACCGGCAACCTGACCGCGATCGCAGCCTGCGTCAGCGACGACGTTCCCAACGTGCGCAACGCCGCCGGCGGCGCGCTCGCCCGGTTGGCTCCTTATTGCAAGGAAGAGCAGAAGCCCGCGGTTGCCGAGGCGCTCAAGCCGCTGTTGGACAAGCCGGACGACTGGCGGAAGACAGCC
Organism: uncultured Planctomycetaceae bacterium; assembly: GCA_937967755.1. Classification (GTDB taxonomy): domain Bacteria; phylum Planctomycetota; class Planctomycetia; order Pirellulales; family Pirellulaceae; genus CALBTA01. Next base: position 3,540 of record CALBTA010000694.1, read on the forward strand.
ATCGCCGCCCGGGCCAGCGGTTACTACCCGCTCGCCGAATCGATTGAACCGCTGGCCAGGCTGCTCAGCCATAGTGTGGTCAACGTGAAGGATTCCGCATCGCACGCGTTGTCGCAATACGCGGTCGAAGACAACGAAGAGTTGGTCGGCCAGGTGAAGACCGCCACGTTCGACGAGTTGGCCGGCAACCCGTCCTCGTGGCAGTACGGGGCGCGCGTGTTGGGCTCACTGGAAGACCCGGAAGCCGTGCCGCTGTTGATTCCGATGTTGCAAAAGGGTGATTGGCGAACGCAAGAGAGTTCGTCCAAAGCGGTCGCCCAGATTGCGAAGAACCACAAACTCGGCAGCCAGGAACTTTCCGACACGCTCGTCAAAGTCGCGCAGAGCGAGATCGTGCAAGTACAAGATGCCGCGAACCAGGCGCTGCGAGCCATCGCAAAGTAACTTCCCCGTGTGCCACTGCTTGAAAGCGGAAGTGGATAGCCACTCGCTTGAGGTCTCCACGCTTTCAAGCAGTGCTGCGCCATGAGAGGATTTTGCAATTCAGCACTGCTTGAAGTCGTGGTTGCTCTTGCGAATTGGATAGTTCATTACGACTTCAAGCAGTGGCACACGACCTTCTAGTGCGACCATCCCCTTACTCTAGCGCCATCTAGGCAAGTTGTTTAATTT
>CALBTA010000695.1 GCA_937967755.1 uncultured Planctomycetaceae bacterium
AGTGGGAAGATCGTTTCTTCGCCGGCAACCGGGCGCACACGTATCTTGGCCCGATCGACAATATCGAAGCCGCTGGCAAAGGCGACGGCGGCGTGACCGATACGCCTTACCCCGATTTCGTTTCCATCGCCAAGGGCTACGGCTGCGGGGCGGCCCAGATTCGCAAGAAGGCCGACCTGATTCCGGCGCTGGAAGAGATGATCGCCTACGACGGGCCGTATGTGCTGGACGTGCTCGCCCCGTACCAGGAACACGTCCTGCCGATGATCCCCTCGGGCGGCACGGTGAAGGATTTGATTAAGGAGTAGTTATTCGCGACTCATGGCTACGGACCACCCCAACAAGCATATTCGTGAGGCCTTGCGATATGCGGAATCCCAAGGCTGGACGGTGATCAAGTCAAGTTCGCGAGCCCATTGTTGGGGACGAATTCGTTGTCAATTTGGACATCGGAAGTGCCAGATGTCAATCTACTCGACACCACGGAGTCCCGAAAATCACGTTAAACAAATTCGGCGAGTCGTGGACCGCTGTCCGGGAGACAGCGATAACGATGTGGAGGACTGAGAATGACGCCAGAATTTTGGATTGTGCTCGATGAGCCATTCAGCGACGAGTTGGCCGACCGTGTATTTGAAGCGGGGTTTGACGATTCGGCGTTGACCACGGTTGCCGGCGGAAGTGCCACCATCGAAGTCAATACGCGTCAAGGCGAATTGAACGCCCTGATCGAGGAAGCGATTCGACAAGCCGAATCCGCTGGGTTAAGTGTTCGGCACGTCTTGATGCCGCGAGATGCGTTTCACTTGCAATAGAATTCTTGTTAGATGTACGAAACCATCCTACGGCTGGCGAACCCGCGGTGGCGTGGGCCGTTGATGGTCTTTGCCGGTCTGACGTTGTTGGCTATCCAACTCTTGCTGATCCGGCGATTGCTGCACTCGTGGTTGATCGGCGCCGGGGTCGGCCTGATCCTGGTCGGCGGGGTCGCATGGTTCTTCTATTTGGACGACCGCAATCACGGCAAACGCGACGACATGAACCGCGATGACGAACTGCCATCGGCCGATGAGTACGACCGTTTACTTGATGGGATGGACCAGGAAGTCGATTGAGGATAGTTAAGGAACAACGCGCGACTAAACAGCGTCCTCCTTCGACTCAACCGCTGTGATCTTCGCAAAGTGGCCGTGAACGTAACGCCCGCCGTCGATAAACGCCACGAACGAGTTCGCTTCTTTTCCTGGCCACATGGCGAAGTTTTCTGGGTGTTCCACCGAAAGCACATCGCCGCTGTCCATTACCAGTCGAAAAGGGTAAAACGGTTGCCTACCAAGGGACGCCCACACTTTCTGTTTGAATTCTTCGACAAGTGTTGGCTCTGGCATATTGTGATCCTGCACCAAACAAGGGGTATCTGACTGGCCTGTGAACTCCAATTTAGTCGAGATTTGAGTTGAAGTTCTATTACGATTATATCAGTAGACTCGGTGCAGACAACTAAATCCAACTCTGAAGCATGAGGTGGCACTATGCAGCATCCGTTCATTGAGGTTTACGTCTTGGTTTTGAGCCTCCTCGCGTTGCCTTTGATCGCCGAAGACCAACTTCCCAAAACGATCGGCGAGATTCAGCGCCTTGATCCGGCGTTCGACAAACTCGTTCCCGATGGTGCGAAGATCGAAGTACTTGGCAGTGGGTTTGAGTGGTCGGAAGGGCCCCTCTGGGTACCCGCGGGCGGCTACCTGTTGTTCAGCGATATTCCCAACAACCGCATCAACCGTTGGAAAGAAGGCGAAGGCGTAACCAGCTTCATGGAACGCAGCGGCTATACCGGTGAAGAAGAGTTCACTGGCCCGGAGCCGGGAACCAATGGCTTGATGCTCGACAGCCAAGGCCGGCTGGTGATGTGTTGCCACGGCGACCGTTGCATTCGGCGGTTAGAGAAAGACGGTACGCGCACCAGGTTGGTTGACAAGTTCAACGGCAAGCGGCTGAACAGCCCGAACGATTTGATCTATCACTCCACCGGCGATTTGTACTTCACCGATCCGCCTTACGGACTACCCAAGCGGTTTGAAGACCCGGCCCGCGAGCAGGCGTTTTGCGGCGTCTACCGGCTGAGCAAAGAGGGCAAGCTGACGTTGGCGACCAAAGAGATGGATCGCCCCAACGGCATCGCACTGTCGCCTGATGAGAAGACGTTGTATGTCGCGCAGTCTTACCCGAAGGCCCCGATTTGGAAGGCCTTCGACGTGAAGGAAGACGGAACGCTGGGCGAGGGCCGGCTATTCTTCGACGCCAGCGACTGGATCAAAAAAGGCCCCGGCTTGCCCGACGGCATGGCCGTTGACGTGCAGGGCAACGTTTGGGGCACGGCGGCCGGCGGCGTGATGGTATTCTCACCTGAAGGCAAACTGCTGGGTCGCATCGTCACCGGCGAGAAGACCGCCAACTGCACCTTCGGCGGACCCGACGGCACAACGCTGTTCATCACCGCCGACATGTTTATCTGCCGGGTGCAAACCAGCGTCAAAGGGCTGACCGCGAAGTAGCACAGCACGGCTAGCACGCCGGGCCGCAAAGTTTTCCTGTCCGGCATTCCCCGTACAAGCCGAAGTAACCCCTGGTGGATTGCCGCGCTGCGCGTTTGCGCTGGCGGTGCGGCGATTGGAAACGCATCGCGCTCTTGGTGGGGCGCTTAAGGAAATGCCCAGGGGGAATCATGCTCTGTATCGAGCGATCGGTGCGCGCCTTGTGTCGTGCGCACTCGAAGTTGACCATCCAGCGAAGTGCTCTCGCGGCAGCGCTGGCGTTTGCGTGCTGGTTGTCGGCCCAGATAACACCAGCAGAGACCGTCGCCGTGGCCGAGTCGTCCCCCGCCGCGCAGCAAGAAGCGACGGGTGCGTTTCCAATGGACCAACTGACCGAAGCCGCCCAGGCGAAACTGTGGCCTGTCATTTCCAGCCCCAGCATTTACCGCCGGCTGCCGACCGAAGTGGTCAACTGCGACCGCGATATGTATTTGACGCTGGTCCGCAACCCAGAGATCGTCGTCGGCATGTGGAAGCTGATGGAGGTGACCGAACTGGACATGCGGCGCAGCGGCCCGTTCACGTTCGACTGCGACGACAAAGCCGGGACGACTAGCCAGGCCGAGTTGGTTTACGGCACGCCCAATTTGCATATCTTCTACGCCGACACCCTTTACGAAGGTTCGCTGTTCGCCCGCCCCGTCAACGGGCGTGTGGTGCTGCTGCTGCGGAGCGAGTACTACAACGACGAACATGGCCGCCCGCAGGCGAAGAGCGTGATGGATGCGTTTATCCGCAGGGACCACGCAGCGGCGAAACTTGTCGCCCGCACGATGTCGCCGCTGGTGGTTCGCACGGCCGATCACAACTTCAGCGAGACGTTTCGCTTTTTCGCCCGCGTCCAGGAAGCGGCCGAGCAGAACGGACCGGGCATGCGGCAACTGGCGACCCGCTTGGAAAATGTCGAACCGGCACGGCAGCGCCAGCTTGCCGATGTCGCCACGCTGGTCGACCAACGGGCGGCCGCGCGCCGGGAACAGGCAGCGGCACAGGCCGGTGGTAGCCCGGCTGTTTGGAGAGCGATGGAACTTGGGCGCTGAAAAAAGTAGGACGGGTTTGCATCCCGGCCGTGATTCTTGGACGGGTTG
>CALBTA010000696.1 GCA_937967755.1 uncultured Planctomycetaceae bacterium
TCGCGTGCGATACGCCAAACCATTCGATTTCTCCCTAGCGGATGACGCGCTACGCAAACAGCGGCTTGATCAGCGAGCCGTCGCGCACCATGGTGATGGGGCGGCCGGTGTTGGAATCGTATTCCTTGGTGTAATCAATGCCGAGGCTGTGGTAGTAGCTGGCGGCGACCATGTCGGGCGTGATGGCGTCGTTCGCCGGGCCTTGGCCCTTTTCGTCGGAGGCGCCGATGACCTGACCGCCCTGCATGCCGCCGCCGCCGAGCAGCACGAACATCGCCCGCGGCCAGTGGTCGCGGCCCCCTTCGGCGCTGCGGCTATTGATCTTCGGCGTGCGGCCGAATTCGCCGGTGACCATCACGCTGGTCGTATCGAGCAGCCCACGGTCGGCCAACGTGGTGAACAGATTAGAAACACCGGCGTCCAGCTTCGGCAGTAGATTGGTGCTCAGCCTGGTGAAGTTGCTTTGGTGCGTATCCCAACCGCCCAAGGTGACCGTGACGAACTTCACACCTGATTCAACCAGCCGGGCGGCCAGCAAGCAGCTTTGGGCGAACGGGTCTTCGCCGAAGGCTTCCTGAACGTGCTTCGGCTCGCGGCTGACGTCAAACGCCTCGCGCGACGCCTTCGAACTGATGATGTTGTACGCCTGCTCGCTAAACCGATCGAGACCACTGACCAGTTCCAAGTCTTTCTCGAAACCTTGGAAGGTGGTATCGACGTCGGCCAGCAATTTATGGCGGCGCTCGACATCGGCAACTTTCAACCCGTTCTGCAACGACATGCCGCGCACCGAAAAGGGCGAACCCATCCGCGGTGTCGCGCCGGTGGAAAGTGGGCTGTGGGAGACGCCGAGGAACCCGCTGGGGTGAATCGGGTTGGGTACCGCGACGGTTTTGGGGATGTCCGGAGCGGCTTGCATTTCCTTGCTGACCACCGCGCTGTAACTGGGGTAAACCAGCGATGGCAACGGGCGGTTGCCAGTGTTCATATAGATCCGCCCCAGCTGGTGCGCGGCCAGCGTGTGGCTAACGCCCCGCAGCACGGCGTACTTGTCGGCGCACTGGGCGAGCTTTGGCAAGTGTTCGCTGATCTGCACGCCGGAAACGTTCGTCTTGATTGGGTTGAACGTGCCGCGGTACTCAGCCGGGGCATCGGGCTTCATGTCGAACGTGTCCATGTGCGACGGGCCGCCGGTCAGGTAAATCAGAATACCGGCTTTGCCTTTGGCCGAGGCGTCCACCTCTCCGGCATGTGAAAGCTGCAGGTAGTTCGCCAGCGAGAAACCGGCAGCGCCAATGGCACCCGCTTTGAGGAAGTCGCGTCGCTGGAAGCCGTCGCAGTAGGATTTGGAAAGAGTTTTCATGGGGATCTCGGTTTTCGGTTTTCAGTATTCAGATTTCGGAATGTCAACTAGCCTCGCGGCCAACGGCCCGCTACGAAGTTTTTATCGACTGCCCTCACCCTAGCCCTCTCCCAGCGGGAGAGGGAATTGATGTCGTACGTTTAGTGATTAACCATAAACTCCTTCGTGTTGACCAGCGCCCACATCAGGTCTCGCAAGCCGAGGGCGACGGTTTCCGACTCGCGAAGGTATTCCAGCGAGCGGGCCAGTTCGCCTTCGTCGGGGTTACGGCAAAGCGTTCGCAGATACGCCTGGCGAACAATTGCCGGGCCTTCCGCTTCCAGCAGATTCTTCTCGCTTTCCGCATCGGGCGCGATACCCCCCTGCCCTGTTTCGCCGCGCATGGTTGCGATCCGCTCGCGCAGTTTCACCCGTTGCTTGATGAGCGCCCGGGCCTGTTGGGTATCGCCTTTGCCGTCAGCTTGCAGCTTTTCGATCCGCTCGCCGAGGGCTTTTACTTGCCGATAGGCTTCGCCTAGCCGGCGGCGCGTCGTATCGTTGACGGGTGCCGAAGGGCTGAACCGTAGGTTCTTTTCGGCGGAAATCTGGGCGACCCAACTGCCGCGCTGGTCGATCATCCGCAGGGCTTCGCTGTCGTTGCGGACATACAGAATTTGCAGCAGGCTCGGTTCGACCGACCGTTCGCAATCGCAATTCTCCACACGGGCGGGCTTGCCGAACGCCGTGAGCGCATACCCGGTGCGCCCGCGGTTTTGATAGGCGCTGGAAGGCCCAATCGAACGGCGGTCAATGTCGGCCAACATCTCGGCCCGTGTTTCGTCCGCGGCGGTGGCCATTTGCAACGCATCGAAAATAACTTCCGCCGGCAAACGCCGCGGCACGGCCCGGCTAAAATTCTTCTCTTCCAAAATGTTTGTGTCGTTGGGCACCCAACTGCGCTGATAGGTATCGCTAAGCACAATCGTGCGGTGCAGCCACCGCATGTCGTAGCCCCGCTCGATGAATTGCTCCGTCAGCCAATCGAGCAGCGGCGCATTGCTGGGCGGGTTGGCAAGGTTCAAATCGTCCGCCGGTTCGATGATGCCGCGGTGGAAGTAATTCGCCCAGACGCGGTTGACCAGCGCCTTCGCGAAATACGGGTTGTCCTCGCTGCGGAGCCATTCCATCAACGCCCCGCGCGGATCGCCATATTCCTTCGCGATCACCTGATCCCCGCCGAGCAGCTTGGGCGTGATCACCCGGCCGACGTTGCGTTTGGTCTTCGGGTCGCGTTCGCGCTTCTGATAAGGCCGGGCGTTGATGTACAGTTCCTGGAACGGAATCACCTTCCCTTCGCTGAGCAGCTTGGGGTACATCCTTCGTAGCTCGCCGCCCCGTTTTCCTTCCAGCCCCAGGTCGTTGTTCATCTGCGTCACCAGCTCACGCTCTTCGCGGCGGTTGCCGTAGGTGATGCCGCCGAAGAACGCGGTGAACTGCTCGAAATCCTGCTTCGACCATTGATCGAACGGGTGCTTGTGGCACTGAGCACATTGAATTCGCACGCCCATGAAAGCGTAGGAAAAACTGAGGGCCTTCTCTTCCGGCTGGCGGATGTTCCGCCGCGTCCAATAGTGAGGCAGCGAGTGGTGCTCGGCGAAGCTGACCGGGTCTTCGTCGCGGTAGTACTGGCCCATCTCGGCACAATACTCTTCGAACGATTGCTCGGGCTGCCGGCTGATCGCCAACACGATGCCGGCCACCAGTTCGTCATAAGGTGTGTTGTTCTCAATCCGGTGGCGAATCCACTCGTACCACTGCCGGCTATCTTCGTTGCGGAACGAATTGTTGCCTGAATTCTGCGCGTTGTTGCCGGTCCAGTCGCCGAACTTCGTCGCCCACCAGGCGGAATAGCCGGGCCGCTTGAGCAACTCGTCGACCTTCTTCGCCCGCTTGTTGGGGGATTCGTCGGCCAGGAAGGCTTCGACTTCGGCGGGCGACGGCAGCGTGGCGGTCATGTCGAGGCTGACCCGGCGGAGGAACTCCTCGTCGCTGCAAACTTCCGCGGGAACCACGCCCAGCTTTTGCAGCTTCTCCACGACGAACTCGTCGACCTTCGTCGGCGTCGCGACCTTTGGGTAATCCTTGGCCGTTGCCTTGGAGATTGGCAACATCACCGGGAC
>CALBTA010000697.1 GCA_937967755.1 uncultured Planctomycetaceae bacterium
GTTCGGCGTGCTCGGCGGTTGCCGCCGCGGTTGTGCCGATCAGGCGGTCCTTCTGCGATGGATCGTGCGACGACAACTTCTGGGAAGTATCGAACGACTCTTCGCCGATTCTCAACGGTTGGTGCTTGCCCAATTGATTTTGCACGGCCTCGAGCGCCTGCTCCATTGCGGCCCGGCTATCTTCGCGCGAGAAATCAACCGGCGGTTCGTTGCGGAAGGATGTGATGGTCATAGGCGGTTTCTCGTCATCGTGGAACATGCCTCCAGGCTTGTTCGAATTCTGTGAACCTTCTGCTTCGTCTCGAACAAGTCCGGAGACTTGTTCCACGTCCGCCGGGTTTTCGAGCAACTTCTCTACCGCGACGTTATCGGCGAAACTCATCTTCAGGAACGAATCGTTCGACGTGTTTTCCAGCAGCCGCCGAACGAGGTAAGCCATCCCGGGAATCAACTCGCCGTAGGGCATGTAAACCCGCAACCGCCGGCCCCGTTCAACGAAGACTTTCTTTTCCGCGTCGGCCATGCCGTACAGCATTTGCAGTTCGAAACCGGCATCAGGCACGTTGCAGTGCTCCGCCGCGGCGACCGCGTAGGCGATGCTGCGAATGTTGTGGCTGCCGATCGCCGGCCGCAGATGCTGGTGGTTTTGCATGATGTATCGAGACGCCCGTTCAAACGCGGCATCCGACTGCCACTTTTGTTGATAGACCGGAATCGGCCAGCCCTGGTAACGGGCGTGGATCGTTTCGTAATCCCAATACGCACCCTTGACCAGCCGCACCCAAACCGGCACGCCGCGCCGCTTCGCCCAATCGCCCAGTTCGCGCAGGTCTTTGTCGGCGTCTTCGAGGTAACACTGAATCACGATCCCCACGTCCATGACGCTTTTGAATTCATCTTCATCCAGCACGGTTTTGAAGATGTGAAGGGTGAGATCCTTCTTTTCGTACTGCTCCATGTCGACATTAATGAACGCCCCGTTCTGTCCAGCGAGGCGGAGCAGCTCGCGCAGCCTTGCCGCGACGCGCCTGGTCGTTCCGGCGTGGTCAATCGGGTCGAAGTGGGAATCGAGGGCGGAAAGTTTGATCGACAAATTCATCCGCGGCAGCGGTCCGCTTACGCCGTGGTCGATTTTCGGCACTTCCTCCCGCGTGTTGACGACAGGAGAAGTCTCGCGCAGCAATTCGCAATACGAGTTGAAATACCCATCTGCTTCCCGGTCGCTGGTGACCGCTTCGCCCAAGATATCCAGGGTAAACCCGCGCCCCATTTCGCGTTGCTTCTTCGCCGCGGCGATCACTTCTTTGGTGTTCGTGCCGGCTATGAACCTCTTGGCGAAATCCATCGCCGCCAGCCGGGCCGCCTTCGCCACCGCGCCGCGGACGCCCGGCGTGCGCTTCGCCATGCCGATTGCCACCCGCATCGACGATGGCATGCGGCCTTTCACTTCACTGAGATATTCATGCAAATGCCCCGTGACCGCCTCGCTGGTCGTCAGCATCGGCAACACGTCAACGAAGCGAAACAACTCCACCTTCAACAACTCGTCGCTCATCGACCAGTTCATCAGATGGTCGTCCCACCACCGGCGGTCCAGAACGCTCGGCCGCTCATCTGGCAAGTGCTCGAACACATCCCGACCAATCTCCCGGGCGCGGGCATCGATTGCGTTCAGTTCGCTCTCTGAATAGTCGCTCATCCGTGTGTTGGGATTTCGTGGTCAAACTCTAAAGCAAATGCCGGGCCTTCACTTCCAGATACTTATTGATGAGTTCGGCGGTCATGTCTTCCGGAAGCACATCCAACGCAAGCACACCCTTGTGGATCAAATCGGAGATGACCTGGTGCCGCCAGGTGAGTATTTCAGCGGCGGCGGCGGCTTGGAAGAGGGCCTTGCCGTGGGGGCGTTCCTGATCGGCGGCGTCGAACAGGCGGTGGTCACGCAGCAGCACGCCCAGCGGCAGATGCCGCCCGACGATGTTGCCCAAATACTGCTCGACCTGCAGCGAGTTGACCTCGTCAACGATGTTTGTCACCAACACGACCAGCGACCGCTTGCGGCAATTCGTTGACAAGTGCAGAAACGCCTGGTCATAGCGCGATTCGACGAGGTTCGGAAAACGATCGAACGAAGCGTGCAGCAACTGGTTCATGTGCCCCATGCCGCTTTTCGCGGGAACATACGAATGGATCGCATCGGAAAAGCAAATCAGCCCCACGCTGTCGCCCCGCTTGAGGGCGACGTAGCTGAGCATCAGCATGGCGTTCAGCGAGTGGTCGAGCAGGCTGATCCCTTCGGCCTCGTTGGTCATCATCCGCCCGCAGTCGATCATGAAGATCAACCGTTGACTTTGGTTCGCCTGATAATCTTTGACCGTTAGCTTGTTTCGCCGCGCCGTCGCCCTCCACTCAATATGTTTGGGATTGTCGTCTCGGCTGTAGTCGCGCAACCGTTCGAATTCGTTGTCCTGACCGATCTTCCGGGTCCGGCGAACGCCTAGCAGCGAGAGCCGATCGGTGCGGGCGAGCAGTTCGAACTCGGCGATCTGCTTCATGTCGGGGTAAACGTGAACTTTCGACTCCAGCGGGTATTTGAAATAGCGCTGCCATAGCCCGAGCTTACTCTGCACACGCAAATGGGCTTCGCCGATTTCATAGGCTCCCCGGCGGCTTGATTGCACGTCGTAGTGGACGCTCGCCCTGCTGCGCGGGCCAAGGAGAATGCTGAACTGCGACGGCTTGGGGATGAACTCTTGAGGTACTCCGTCACGAAATTCGACCGAATGCGTCTGCTGGCTGAGGTTGCTGATGGTGACATTCACCCGGTGGTGCTGTTTCAAGGAAGCGATTCGCCCCGCTTCGCGTTCCACCGTGAAGGAACTTTCGCGCGGCAGCGACAGCAAATCTCCCAGCGCGACCAGCAGCAGCGCGGCATCGATGGCGACCACCACCAAGATGAAATCGTCCGCCACCGCCAACGGCAGCGTTCCCAACGCCGGAACCAATAGCAGAATAACCAACCGGCGGCTGGGAAACGACCTTGAGAAGTAGGCAACCGCCAACAGCGGCAGGGCGGCCGCTGTCAAAATCATCCAGGGCCGCCCGCTGATGTACTCCAGGATCGATTGCCCAATTGCGATCAGGTCGTTCAAATCCGTGGAACCTCCACGCTGCGAATGAGCTGCGAAAGCACGTCGTCGATCCGGTGCCCCTCAACTTCCGCTTCGGCGGTCAACCCCACGCGGTGCCGCAATGTGGGCAGCACGATTTCGACCACGTCATCC
>CALBTA010000698.1 GCA_937967755.1 uncultured Planctomycetaceae bacterium
TTGAAAGCCTTTTGCCAGTCAGGGTCATCCAGGAAGGCTTTCCAAGACGCCTTGGCTGCGTCCCGGCTTTTATGCCGCAGCACATAAATCAGCGTGTTCTTGGACGCCTGCTCATCCGTTGGAACCCAATACCCCACCGATTCCATGCCATGCTTTTTGAATAACGCCACCGTATGATCACGGAAGCGGGTATTCAAATCGTCCAGCTTGTCTTCATGGGTGATGTAAGTTCGCAGTTCATAGACTTCGGCGGATGCGGGGGGCGCAATTGAGATCGCCACCACGCAGATCGCGCATAGGAGTAACGTCAACCTTGGGGACATTTGCTTCTCCTTCTAAAAGTTGGCTCGGCTCGATTTCGCAACTTCTCCCCAAGAATTGTAGCGAAATTGAGTGGGCGATGTTCCGCAAAAGGCTGCGAATAAGCTGCGAAGGCAACGCCCATCCGCCCCGTAAGTCTCGCTGCGTCTACGACGTGGCTCGAAGTTGTAACCGCGAGGGAGCGAGCGTTTTACGTGCTTTTGCCTGCAAGAGGGAGATCATCTCAATCGCATGCACGTACGACTCATACTCCGCCCTCTCGTCGGCAGACAACGCATCCTCGGTACACTTAGCGGCGAGTGTGTCGATCCGCGCTTGTGTAGCGTCGTCAACACGCAGATCGACCAATCTTTGAGCAACTTCGGGTGTCAAAGACTCGGTGATCGGCTGCAGAAGCTGATCGAGCATAGAAGTTGGGGCGATGGAACTAATGACCCTATTATACGCGACAGATGCGAAAGGGGACAGAACATTCCAATCTATCGAAGGCTGCCGACCTATCTCTACTCCGGTAACTGGTGGCCCATCTTTTCTCGCTTCGCTCGCAGGTAGGCTTCGTTGTGGGGGTTGATGGGCGGGTTGATCGGCACCTGGTCGACAACGGTCAGGTCGAACCCGCCGTAGATGAAGGCGTCGGTCTTCTTCGGGTTGTTCGTTAGCAGGCGAACGCGCTTCAGCCCCAGGTCTTTCAGCAGTTGGATGCCGATGCCGTAGTCGCGAATGTCGGCCTTGAAACCCAGGGCGTGGTTGGCCTCGACGGTATCCATCCCTTCATCCTGCAAAGCGTAGGCTTTAATCTTCTGCGTCAGCCCGATGCCGCGCCCCTCTTGCGGCAAGTAGACCAGCGCCCCGGCTCCTTCGGCGGCGATCATTTCCAGAGCCATCTGCAATTGGTCGCCGCAATCGCAGCGCAGCGAATCGACCAGGTCACCCGTGAAACAACTGCTATGCAGGCGCACGAGCGGGGCATCGACCTTCGTCAGGTCGCCGTGCGTGAGGACCAGCGGCTCCTGGTCTTCATGATCGACCCCGTAAACGACGATGCGAAACTGCCCGTACCGGGTTGGCAAATCAGCTTCGGCCTGGCGGTGGACCAGTTTTTCGCTGACGCGGCGGTGCTTGATCAGTTCCTCAATGGAAATGATCTCGAAGTTGTGCCGCGCCGCCAATTCCAACAATTCATCACGCGTCGCCCGGTCGCCTGATTCGTTCAGGATTTCGCAAAGCACACCCACCGGCGACAACCCGGCCATGCGGGCCAGGTCGACCGATGCTTCGGTATGCCCGGCGCGCCGCAGCACGCCCCCTTCCTTCGCCAGAATGGGGAACACATGCCCGGGGCGAACGAAGTCGTCGGCCGTGCATTCGGGGTCAATGGTTGTCTTGATCGTCAACGCCCGTTCGCCGGCGGTGATACCGGTTTTGGCGCTGGCGTGATCGATCGGCGTGAGAAAACCGGTATGCAGCGGGGCGTTGTTCACATCGACCACCGGCTCCAACTTCAACCGCTTCGCCGATTCCGGCAGCATCGGCACACAGACCTGCCCGCGCCCGTGGGTGATCATGAAATTCACAATCTCAGGCGTGACCTTCTCCGCGGCGCAAATGAAGTCGCCTTCGTTCTCGCGGTCCTCGGCATCGACCACGATCACCATTTCGCCCCGGGCGATGGCATCAACGGCCGCTTGAATGGTGGAAAACTGGTGGGGCACGGAACTATCTGCGGCGGGTCGGGCGTGGTGGATGGGGCAGTACTACCGCCATTATAGAGGCCCTGTCCCGAGTGGCCAGACGCAGCAACGACTGCGAGTACAATGCGCAAAAAACACCCGCGTTTCCCCAAGGCTACGAGCCGGAGAACCGCGGGCGTGTTGTCACTACAGTTGGGGCACACGGAGTGTGCCTGCTGCTTTCGTAGAAGGGATTACCTCCGAAGTCTCCTTCGGTAGTAACCAAACCCAACAAGCCCCATTCCAAGCAGCGACCAAATGGCGATGCTGGCTGGTTCAGGTACGACGGCCAAGGAACTTACCACGCCTGAGCCGCTGGGGTCGAGTTGCAAAGCAAACTCTCCGTCTTGCCCCGCCACAACGCCCACTCCGGTGTTCAGCCCGTCGGCAAATTCCCACAGCAGCCCATCGATCTCGACACTTCCCATTCCATCTTCATGAATGGTGAGTAGTTCGTTGGCTTGGCCGGCGTTGTACTGCAGTTCGGTTTCGACAGCCAGGTTGTACAAACCGCCGATCTCGCCGGCTGTTAGTTCCTGGCTGAAGATCGCCGTATCATCAATGAGACCGTTGAACGGCAGTTCGGCGGTGTTGGCGGCCAAAGTTCTGGCACCGATCAAAACATCCGAATCCGTATTTGTGTTGATGGTGACATTGTTGCCGGAATTGTTCGACGCGACCAGCGCGCCGTCGATGTACAAATCATGCCCGTTGCGGTTGGCCCCTGTCGGCATCGACACGGCGATGTGGTGCCAGTTGCCGTCCCACAAATCAGGGGTTGCCACGTTGTCGTGCCGGGCACCCCCGCTAAACTCGGCTCGCAACCGCCCGCTGTTGCCGTTGTCCAAGCGAACTGTATATCGCTCGCCGGTGCTGTTCGTTCCCCAACTGATCACCCCGCGCGCGGTTGGGTTGGCGTCGGCGGGGCGAATCCAAGCAGAGATCGTTCGCTCGGCGTTTCCCGCTACGCCTGTGTACCCGGTGACACGCGCGTGGTCGGTCGATGCATTACTCAGCGACAGAGCCCCGCCGAGTTGCCCTCCGGCAACCATCGCGGCGCTATTTTGCAGGGCCGCATCTCTAGTGTTGCCGGACGAGTCCGTGGCGGATGTATCTCCGATCTGATCGAACGTCCAGTGACCTTCCAATGGTGCGGCAAAAGCGGGGTGAACTACCCAGCACGCAATCAACAGCGCTAACAGCCCCCAGCGGACGAGTTGAAGCATGGTGCGTCTCCGAATTTGAATTAGCCGAACGGCATCTTAGCGGAATCGCTTTATTGAAGATCGTAACTGTGATCGAAACGTGTTGCAAGGATTTGGTTTCAAATTGTTGCAAATTCACTTGAGAATCCGAAACAGCCAGTTGGCGCCTACGGAATGGCACGTCGCGGGTTGATGACCCTGCGGCACTCATCAACCCGTGCTTATGATCGAACCGAAACTTCTTTTCACAACTGGGAAAGTATCCCAAGAAACCGACTAACAACCTCCGGACAACCCCCAATGTGGCGGTGGGCCCGCGCTGTTTCAGTTCGTCTTTGGTTTCACCGAAATCCAATATTCCATCACGGAGTCTGAACTGTCGCAACTAAAACGCTCGTCGTAGACCTCGACGTCCGCGATTTGCGAGTGTTCGTAATCTGATTCCGGAAGCCAAACACGATAGATTTGGCGGCAGGTCTCGCCGATGTTTTCGATGGGTCCGCGGTGAAAGAAGACGGCGAACGTGCCGCCCGGAACACGATGGAACACCATCTCATCGGGCAACGGAGGTTCTTCGCTGACGGGCACGCCCGCAACATATTGTAGTTCGTCGGGGTGCGAACGTTCCTCTTCATTCCGCCCGTAGATGACGCCGTACATCGCGTTGCCGATTCGGTTGGGCACGGGCGTGCTGTTGTGAATCAGGCGTTCCCACAGCGGCCCGATCACCTGGAAATTGGTCGCGTCGGGCGACAGCGCATGAATGAACGATGCTTCGAAGCCGACAATCAGCAGTTCGGGCTTTTCGATAATCTCTGGTTGAAGCATGTGCTGGGTTGATCCCGAGAATTCGCGGAAAAGTTGAATCAGGAAATCTTGATGTCTGCCATCTTAGCGGGACGTTAGGGCGGTGGCCAAGATTCATGCCTTGTTCCCTGGCAGAACGATTCCAGGTTTCTCGGCGTCTTACCCTGAGGGCAGAGTCCTGTTACGCACGTGTTACAGCGAATTGGGCGGCTGGGACGTAAAATCAGCGTCAGACGGCGTAGCACGGACCTCCCGGTCCGTCGACGCCGGAGAGAGATTCTGGAAAAAAGTGTTCCCAGGGGCTTGACAGATAGTGGACACTAGTATATTATTCATCAAATCGGGGCGTGTACGGACCGGGAGGTCCGTACTACTTCGCCCTGATGATTCAATCTCGGAACGGAGCGGTATGAACAGATGAGTTTTTCAGCACTCGACCATCCCTCGCCAGGGGGTAGCGCGCTGAATTACAAAAAGGTTTTTCAGCAAAGTCAGGGGCCCCTTGGGGACCGAGCGCGTGCTGAATAACCTTCTAGGTTTGTCAGCACCCAATGGCCATCGGTGGGATGGAAGTGGTGAAAAACTGCGGGATGCAAAGTCGCGACAATTCCCTAGCCGAGGCGCAACGCCGCCGCGGCGTGAAAGCAAACCCAATTGCCTAACGGAGGGTACGAAGATGATCATCAAAAAAGCATCCATTCCAGCGCTGCTGTGCCTGCTGGGGTTTGCCGGGTTGCTGGTTTGGGCGGCGGAACCGGACTCGCCGGTGGCGGAGATTGAAACGCAGTCCGTTGAGCAAGACACTGATAAACAGCCCGCGGAAACAGAATCGGCGAAGCCGCAAGCGGTTGATGTGACCGAGAAGATGCGGGAGTTCAACTCCGACAAATTCGCCGGCCCACCGACCGAGTTCCGCGAAGGCCATGTGAAAGCGCGGAAGCTGGACCCCAAGGCGATCGTAAAGACCGAAGCGGGCTTCGTCGTGAAACTTCCCAGCGGCGCACCCATCCCCACGCCAACGGTTGACGACGGCAAGGTCTACGTCAGCGGCGGGTTTCACAGCAAAGAGTTTTACTGTTTCGACGCGGCCACAGGCGAAGTGGTGTGGGCCATCGATCTGGACGACGACGGACCTAGCTCGGCCGTGGTGCAAGACGGCATCTGCGTCTTCAACACCGAATCGTGCACGATCTTCGCGGTCAATTCGCAGACGGGCAGCCACCTCTGGTCGCACTGGCTGGGCGACCCGCTGACCAGCACGCCGGCCATCGCCGGAGGAAAGGTGTTCACGTCGTACCCGGCCGCTGGCGGCGGAGGCGGTTTGGGGCAACAGGGCTTCGGCGGCCAAATTGACAACGCCGAAATCAATGACGCCGACAACAATGATGCGGAAAACAACGACGCCGAAATTCCAGATAGCGACAACACGAACAACGAAAACAATCCTGCGGAGTCAACAGAAGTCGAACAGCAACTACAGCAATTACAAAACTTCGCGCCACAGTCCGTCGACAACAACGAAGCTGAAGTCGAAGAAGACCCCGACGGCAAGAAGCGGCCGCCGCTAACGCATGTGCTGGCTTGTTTGGATTTGAAAACCGGCAAGTTCCTGTGGCAGAAGTGGATCGACAGCGACGTGATGACTTCGCCGGTTTGCGTGGACGACGAAGTCTTCATCACCACTTTCGCCGGCACCGTGATGAAGTTCGATCAAGCGACAGGCAAGATCATTTCCGCCAAGCGCGAACGGGCGACCTGCGCCCCGGTCGTGGTGGGTAAGGATGTGCTTTACACGCAGCGGGCCGATAACGGTGAAGATGAAGCCCCCGTGGAAGAGGCGCTCGCCATCAACAACCGAGCTGACGGTCAAGTACGGCTCAACGTGAACCGAAAAGTTGCCAAGCACATCGACAACAAAGTGCAAGCCAAGGCCGACTTGCAAGGCAAGGCTGAGCAGCTTGACGCGGCCAACGGTTTCGCCGGCCCGGCTCCGCAAGCTGCCAACCCCGACGCCGCGTGGGATAACATCGGCTACGGCCGGGTCAGTTCGATGCAGGCGTTTCAAGGTTCGCGCGGGTGTGTGATGGGCCGCCTGGCAATGAACTGCCCGGGTGATGAAATCATTTGCAACGATGTTACGACCGGCCAGGTGAAGTGGAAGATCAAGCTGGAAGGTGACTTGGAAAAGGTCGGCGGGTTCCTGGCGGCTCCGCCGGCGGCCGCGGGGAAACATCTGTTCGTTTCCACGCTGGACGGGCACGTCTTGCAGATGGACCCGGGCGAAGGGAAAGTTGTGAAGAAGCACAAAGTCGGCGGGCCGGTCCGTTTCCAGCCGGCGATCATGGACGGGCGGATCTATGTCGGCACGCAGGACGGGCAGTTGGTTGCCATCGATACCAAAGACCGAACGCTAACCGGATGGTCCGGATGGGGTGGCGATGCCGCCCACACTGGCGTACAACAGAAGCGTTAGTTCGTGGGCCAATGCAAACGTAACTCGGGCACTCTTGCCCGAGGACCACGGGCAGAAGTGCCCGTACTACGCTTGCCGGCGTCACGTGTTGTACATCAGATACCCTGCAAGCGAAGAGGTCGCCATGGCATCCCAAGGCTCCGGTATGAAAGTTGTGTGGATCATTCTCGGTGTGATCGTCGGGTTAGGCGTGTTGACGATCGGCTGCTGCGTGGGCATCAGCATGATGGGCATCGGCGCACTGGAAACGGCAGTCACCGACGGGTACGGCAGCCACCCCGATGTCGTCCAACACATCGGTCAGATCAACGACATCAGCGCCAACTTCGAAGACACCGGAGCGACGAACGGCGGAATGGTCTTCGACGTGGAAGGTACCAACGGCAGCGGGCAGATCGTGGTCTACGAACAGGTGAACGACAAGTTCGGCGACGCCCAACTGATCGTCGGCGGGCAGACCTACGAACTGGGGCCTTCGCAGTAGCAGGGAAGCAAGATGGCCAGTGGGTCCGGATCGAAAGTACTGCTGATTGTTCTCGGCGTGATTGGCGCGCTGGGGTTGCTGACGGTTGGATGTTGTGTGGGCATCGCGATGTTCAGCGGCAACGTCATGAGCGACGCCGTCAAAGATGCCTACGGCGATAACAGATTGGTCGTTGAACACATCGGTGAGATTGAAGACATCAGCGCCAACTTTACCAAAACCGGCGGCGATGCCGGTATGGTGTTCGATGTGGAGGGAACCAAGGCCAGCGGACAAATCATCGTTTACGACCAGCGCGGGCAAGAGTTCGGCAACGCCGATCTGATCGTCGGCGGGCAGACGTTTGAGCTCGGCCCATCCGGCACGCAATTCCGCATGGGGCCGGATGATTCGACAAGCCCTTAGCAAGGTAGTAGGCACACTCCAAGTGCCGTAACAGAAGCTGCGGACGGCACACAGAGTGTGCCTGCTACTTTTACGAACCAACTTTTGTGGGTTTGTAATCGGTTGATTCTCGCAAGCGGAGGACTTCGGCTTCTTCGATCTTGTCGAGCGGCGGCTTGGGGTCTTTGCCGCTGGGGTCGTAGCGTTGAATTTTCGCGAGCGTGTCCCAGCCTTCGACCACCCGGCCGAACACCGTGTGCCGGCCGTTGAGGTGCGGCGTCGGCTTGAACGTGAGGTAAAACTGCGAACCGCCTGTGTCTTTGCCGGCGTGGGCCATGCTGAGCGAACCGGCAAAGTGGTTGCGGGCGTTGTCCTTGTAGCACTCGCACTTGATGTTGTAACCCGGCCCGCCAGTGCCGTCGCCGTTGGGGTCGCCGGTTTGAGCCATGAACCCATGAATCACCCGGTGGAAGAGCCGGCCGTCGTAGAAGCCTTTCTTAACCAGTGAAATGAAATTGCCGACCGTCTCGGGCGCTTCGTTCTCGAACAGTTCGATTACGATGTCGCCTTTGGTCGTCTTTAATTTCACTCGGGGCAAATCGTCGGCCTTCGCTTCCGCTTCACGAATCTTCTGCTCCTCTTCCCACAGCTTGACGAGGTCGAACTGCTCGATCCGTTCGTAGGCTTCGGTGCCATCCTTCGTTAAGACATCCTCGGCCGATGCTTTGTCGAGGTACTCTTTCGCCAGTTCGATCTTGTTGGTCGCATACGCGCCGATGCCCGCCATGTCGTAGACTCGGTTATCTTCAATGTCGTGCTTCAGAAGATACTCGGATTCGGCCAGGCCTTGTTCGTACCGACCTTCGCGAATTTCATCCGCGGCGACCTTCAGCATAAAGCGTGTCAGTTGGCGGTCTTCGTTGGGGGCTTCTTCAAAGGCGGCTTTGGCGACCGTTTTCAATTCGGGCAACAGCTTCTCGCCTTGGGCGCGCAGTTCGTTGTACTGCGTGCGGATCATTTCCAGGTCTTCATCCTGGGCGACTTCGTACTGCTCCCGCAAATCGCGTAGCCGGGAGAGCAGCGTTTTCCATTCGGTCAGTTTCGCTTCCCAGGCTTGGGCTTTGGGGCCAAGCTCGGGTGCGGGATCATCCTTCGGCTCATCATCTTTGGGCTCGTCTTCTTTTGGCTCATCGTCCTTCTGCTCGCCATCATCTGTTGCCGGCTCGTCATCGGCAGCCGCGTCGTCGGTGTCAGGATCACCTGCGGGCTGCTCTTCATCAGAGTTTTGTTCGGCGGCGGGCTGTTCGGTCGCCGTGTCGTCTTGGGCGACGGCAGCCGCGCAGAAGCACGTTGTAAAAGCCAACAAGGCGGCTACCGCCCAACGCTGCAAACCAATGGTTCCGATCGTCACTGCGAACCTCCGTCGTACTATTCTTAAGGGTATGGGGTCTTGCGAACACAAAGTGCTTGGTATGACTAGAATTATTGCACAGGCTTGAATTTGTTCAAACCGGGTAAGAAGGCAGCCGAAGTGCCACGTTCCCCCAAGAAGCAGGCAACGCAACGCAAAGACGCAGTGCCAGCTGCGCAGTTGCGGATCATCGGCGGGCGGCTGCGGGGGAGCAAGCTGATCTACAACGGCGACCCTGGTACGCGGCCGATGAAAGAGCGCGTGCGCGAGGCGGCGTTCAATCTGGTTGGCCCGTCGATCAAAGACAAGCTGGTGATCGATCTATTCGCCGGCACGGGTGCGCTGGGATTGGAAGCCATTAGCCGGGGAGCGTCGCACGCTATGTTCATCGAACGCCACCGCCCGACCGCTGCGACGCTGGAAGAGAACATCGCTGCGTTCCAATTGGAACCGCAAACGACGGTCGCCAAAAGCGATACGTTCTTCTGGGCGAAGGGCCTGCCCGATTGTTTGGTGGAGGCGGTAGGGGATTTGCTTGCGGGGGTGCCGTGGGCTGTGTTTTGCTCTCCGCCGTATGCGCTCTATGAGGAGGCAACCGATGAAATGTTGCGGCTGATCGGCATCTGCCAAACGCATGCACCAAAGACCAGTTGCATAATCGTGGAGGCCGACGCGCGGTTCGACTTTGAACAACTTCCGCAGCCGGAATCGTGGGATGTTCGTTCCTATCCGCCGGCGGAGTTGGGGCTTTGGCGTCGCGAGTAGCAGAGGTCATGAGACTTCTCGCGCATTCCTGATGAGTATGCAACCCGAACTCTCACGAGTTCGGCTTCTGCATCACACAACCTCTGCCTGCATTACCTCGGTGCAACCGGCCTGCTGCCAATCGTGATCACGCCTTGGTTTTCCAGCGGGTGGTTCGTCTCGACCACTTTGTCCTCGTCGGTTGGGTCTATATTGTACCATTGGCTGCGAACTTCTTCCGGCACGGAAGCTCGCCACAGCGAGAGCACCGTCTTGGCGTTCAAGTGCGGGTTTCCGTTTTCGTTGCCGGCCATTCCGCCTTGTGTCGGCTGCTTGGCCACCCAGGCGATATCGACCCGTTTGCTGCTACGGAAATACTCGCCGCCGATGATCTCGCCATCGTCGTTCAGTTCCAGCATGTAGTGTAGTTGCAGCATCTTAGTGTGGTTCTTCGGCGCGATGTGGTAGGGCTGGTCGAGCATGTAGACGTACCCAATGTTCGTCTTCACTTCCACGCGGTTGCGACCCCGGCGGGCACCGCTTGATGCGTAGGCGTAAACGGGATAGTTCCAGATTTCCTTGCCGGCGGTGTTGTCAAAGCCGAAGGGGTGTTTGGCGCGGGAAATCCAGTTCGTCAGAATCACATGGAACATACCGGGGTTGATCGTCGCTTTGTTTTGCCCGCCAAGCATCACTACGTCGGAATAGACGTACAGTTCCGACAACAGACCTTTGATGTCGGCCGGGGTGAATTCCACACCATTGCGCTTTACGGTGCGCGTCGGTTCGGCGTGGCGGATGGCGGCGGCGGTCCAGCCGTTGCAATGGCCTGCCCAATCGGGCGTATGGGCCCGGGCGC
The DNA here is from genome assembly GCA_937967755.1 of uncultured Planctomycetaceae bacterium. GTDB lineage: Bacteria > Planctomycetota > Planctomycetia > Pirellulales > Pirellulaceae > CALBTA01. The sequence goes on from CALBTA010000698.1 coordinate 10,419, forward strand.
CGAACAAACCGCCCCCGGTGCTTTCACGTGTACGGGCGATGTCGCCGCGCTCGAAGGCAGAGGCCGACCCGCGACCGTAGTTGAACG
>CALBTA010000699.1 GCA_937967755.1 uncultured Planctomycetaceae bacterium
ATTCTTTTCGTGCGCGGCCAGCGGCTGCGCCGGTTCGTGCGCAGCTTCGCCTTCGCCGCGTCGCGACTGCAGCGGCACGGCCGTGTAACGGATCAACTTATCCATGTCGTCCAACGTGACCGGCGCGTCGGGGTGCATGATTTTCGCCAGCCGGGTCAGGTTGCGAATCTGCCGACCGTTGATATCGTACCCGGCCAGCGCGTCGAACGCGTCGCCGGCCAGTTCCAGCCCGGCCGCGGTGAACATGCTGCGCCAAATCCGCGAACGCGAATCGGCATCGAGGTCGGGGTAATCCAACCGCAGCGTCACCCGGCTGAGGACGGCTGGGTCGAGCACTTGCGGCCGGTTGGTCGTCAGGAACAAGATGCCGCGGTAGTAGTCGAGCAACCGCAAGAACACGCCGACAATCGCCGACCGTTCCAGGTCGTCGCCGCGGGCGGCCAGGAAAATTTCGCACTCGTCAAATTGCAGCACGGCGTTCCAGCGCGCGACGCGGGCGAAAATCCGCCGCAAATTTTCTTCGACACGGTTCAGGTCGGTGCCCAACTCGCCCAGTTCCAGCACGTACAGCGGGCGGCGGGTGTGCTCGGCGTAGATCTCGGCGGTCAGTGTTTTTCCCACACCGGGGCCGCCGCAGGCCAGGATCACCATGCCGCCATGCTTGCCGTCAATCAAATCGCCGAACAGCGCTTCAACCGACGTGTTGAAAACCTTCGAAAGAATGTCAAGCATCTCGCCAGGCAGGTGCAACCGTTCCATCGCCTGCTGGTCAAACTCGTACCCGATGACATCATCGACGTCGGCGTAGACAAACTCCTTCAGGTCCAAGCTGTAGGCGCGGACGAAAGGCAGCCGACTGGCCCCTTCGCGGTGCTGGGCGTGCGGGCTGAGGTAGCCGCGGTCGTTCTCGGCGACTTCCAAGTGCGGTTCGATGATCGCCTTCGACGGCGCCTCCGGCGAACCGAGCGTTCGGGATTCAAAACGCCGCGACCACCAATAATCACGCTTGGCCAGCACGGGGCCTGTGATCAGTGACAGCCGCGAATCGCAAGTCGCCCACCGTTCAGAGTTGAGCAGCTTCAAGTTGAAATCGGCCGGCTTGATGTGGAAGCCGCGGAGGCCGAATGCGTGCAGGAGCTCGATCACGCGGCGCTCGCGCGAATCGCCCCCTTCGGTCGCGAACATGGACGAAGAAACTGGGAACCAGAGGTTCTCTTGCGTTTCGCAGATCGACAGTGCCCCGCGCAGGCTGACGAATTTGTAATCGTCATAACCCTTGGAGATATCGGCGCGCAGCGCGATCGGGTACCAGCGGCCGTTGAGGAAGAACTCGCAGTTGGGCGTATCGCCTTCGAGACTTTTGAAGAGGCTGCCGAACTCCATCGCGCTGGTGACGACGGTGTTATAAACTTCGTTGAGCATATCGGCCGAACCCGACATGCCGAAGATGCGCATCGCGATCACCGAACGCTGCTGCCCTCCCAGCCGGGTGTCCTCGAGCAACGCTTTCAAGTACGCCAGCGGCAAATCTTTGACGTCGGCCAGCAGCGGCTTTTTCGGCTGGCGGTCGTCGAGCAGCCCGTCAACCGTCACCCGTTCCTTTTCCGTCAGGTTGCTGCGCTCGCGGGCTTTGTCGGCGATGCTTCTGCCAATTTTGATGCGTGCCATAGTACCTTCCCCAAAAAATGAAGGAGGCGCTCCGGCGCCTCCTGAATGAAACAAAAGAAAACCCGTACAAGTCGCAAAAGCGCGAAAACTAAGTGCTCTGCCGTTGAGCTACGAGCGCGGTCTTAGCTGTTGAGAGCGCTCGGCAGGATTCGAACCTGCAACCTCTTCCTGGTAAGGGAACGTTTGTAAGCTTGTGCCGTTGGGTACGGGCTTGTGTCGTGACAAGGTAACGGGGTGACAAGGTGAGGGGGTGACGAAAGATTCCAGGCCACTTCGTCACCTGGTCACTCTGTCACCTTGTCACCTTGCCACAGATCGAGCCGAACACCGCTTCCGGGCGGACCGTCAGGTTGCCCGTGTTGTGGCGGTCGACCGTGTAGTCGCGGAACTTTTCCGCCGGGACATTCAAGTAATCAGCCAGGGCGCTCTTCACTTCCGCATCGCTCGACAGCGCACCCACGTCGAGGTCGGCCAGCGGAATATCGAAGCTGCGCCCGTCAAAGCGAATGTGCAGCACCGGCGACTGATGAACATGAGCAACCATGATGACCTCCTGCGGTAGTTGAGAGCGTTCCATTACATGACCTCAACCGACAAGTTAGGTTCGCAACAAATCGGTCAATCTTGCCGGTGGATTCCAATAGATCCGCGACGCTGGCGAAATATTTCCCAGCCGCGCGAGAATTTTTACGAACTTAAACCGCCCGTCGCCCGTCTGAGCGGTGACAACCAATTTCACCTTGAACCAGGAGGATAGCCAAATGACCCTGCGTTTAGCCCTTTTGAAATAGTTCGGCGCCGATTCGAGCAGTTCGGTTTTCCGTTGTTCATCGATCGCCAAGTCGTTCCGCGTGACGACGATACCACGCTGTTTGTGTGCAGCGGAATGCAACCGTTCAAGAGCCGTTTCAGCGAAGGCGACGGCGGCCGGTTGGGGACGCTGCAATCCTGCATCCGCACCGGCGATTTGGATTTGGTCGGCGACGGAACGCACCTCACCTACTTTGAGATGATCGGCAATTTCTCTTTCGGCGGCGGAGACTACGAAACGTCTGTCGAGCTGTGGCACTCGATCTTGCGGGACCTGGGCATCCGTGTCAGCGAAGTGCATGTGCACCCCAGCCGGCCCGACCATCAAGAGTTGTGGCGGAAGCTGAACTACTCTGTGGTGCCTGATGAGTCGTGCACCTGGTCCGACGGCAACATCTCTGGCCACTGCTGCGAGCTATTCGTCTCGGGGCTGGAAATCGGCAACCTGGTGAATCCGCTGGGGCATTCGACCGACGTAGGATTTGGTTGGGAACGGCTGATTCAGGTACTGGAAGGAAAGAGCCGTGTGGATGAAACATCGCTTTTCGATCAGAGCCTGCACCCCACCGTGAGAGACCACCTTCGCACGATCAACGTCTTGCGGGAAAACGGCATCGAACCTGGCAGCAAAGGCCGGCAATACGTCTGCCGCCGCCTGCTTCGCAGAATGCTCGTGCACCTGTCAGGCGATGAGAAGTTCGAATTCGACGACTGGCTAATTCAAGAGCGGCAACTTCGCGAGCAAAGCCTGCGCAGCGGCCGTCGCCACTGGCGAAAGCACCAACACAAACCGCCCACCTTCTGGTGGGAAACCTTCGGCATTCTGCCCGATGAAATCGAACTGCTGGGTTGACTTCCAACGCATGCTGGTTGAGGCCGAGGGTGGTGTTACCTCCGCTGTTGCATGAGATACTCAACGAGATCGAAAAACTGGTCGCGGTCTTTTAACTGGGTGGCGAGGTGCTTTGGCATCAGGGAAATGTCGGAGTTGCTGACCTCGTCGATTTCATCGCGGGCGATTCGAATTCGCCGGCCGTCGGAGGTGTCTCGCAGGACAATCTCAGCTTCCGTTTCGGCGATGCGCAGCCCGGATGTCGTCTTCCCGTCCAGGGTCACGACGACGACCTGGGCGTACTCGTCATTGATTTTCTTCGAGGGCCGCAGGATTGAGTCGACCAGATCGGCGGCGGTTGTCTCGCGCGGCAATTGTGAAAGATCCGGCCCCATGCGGGCCGCGCCTGCTGGCGGATCGTGGCACGAAAAACAGGCGACGGTCTTGCTATAGAAAATCGCCTTTCCGCGCGCGGCGTCGCCGTGCGCCTTGGCCAACTCGGCCAGCTCCCGCGGGTCGGCGTCGAGCAGCCGTGTTTCCAGTTCACGATTGGCGAACCCTCCCGAAGGCAGGCCAAGTTCTTCCAGCGTATAGGGTTGGCGTCGATCCTTCGTGGCCGCCATGAGGGGTTTGACCGTGTCGACCGGAACCGGCACCTGGCTGTTTCCCCAGGAGAAACGGACAAAGTTGGCCACCTTCGTGACTTGATTGGGATCGCTCAGCCCCAGGGCTTCGACCCGGGGCATCAGACCCGCGCCATAGGTTTGCCCGTTGACCGGCCCGGTTAGCCCATGCAGCAAGATGCGGATCATCTTCTCGGGATCGCCGGTCACGCGGGGCGACCCGGCCAGCGGCGGAGCCAGCAGCAACTCATGCCCGGGCAGCCGTTGCCCTTCGCCATTGGGGCCGTGGCAACGGCTGCACGACTGAAAGTAAACGCCCTCGCCGCCTGCCAACCATTTTTGTTCGGTCGTCCAATTCGACGGCAGTTTGGTCTGTTTGAAGTCCCAAGCCGCCAACCCCGCGTTCCATTGGTTGATGGTTTTATCCTTCTGTTCTCGGCTGACGATCGATGCGAACGCGGAGCCTTCGCGCACCGATTGTATCAGCGGAGTTTCTCGCCCCCACAACGACGCCATCGCGGCCAGGGACACGCCCTCATCGGCAAGGTGCTTGCGAACAACTTGCTCGATCAACGCGGTCGCGCGTTCCGATTGCGACCACCCTAGCGACATCACCAATTGCTTGCCGACCGTGGCATCTGCGCCCTCTGCCACCGCTTCGAGCGCGTCGTAAAACTCCGCGTCATCCTCTTGAATGAAAACTTCCCCGATTTGAATCCCGGCCGATTGAACACGCGGGTCGCTATCTTGCAAAGCCAGCTCGACCAGTTCGCGATCGGCCTCGCCCAAGCCTTCCAGCGTCCACAAGGCGTGCAGCCGAGTGAGGGGGCGATCCGGCTGATTGCGAACCAGATCTTCCAGCGCGGCGATGATGCGGTCGCGATTCTGTTCGGGCAGATCTTCCGAGTTGGCTCTTAATATGATCAGTTTCTGCGCCGTGTCGCGAACCCACCCGTTCCCGTCACTCAAGTGGCGAAGCAATGCCAAAGCCGGCTCGCCCAACATCTTCGGCACGCGGTGGGGCTGGTGGTCCTGGTGGCGAATACGCCAAATGCGCCCGCGTTGAGTGTGCTTGTTGAAGCCTTTCTCTCTGGCGTACTGCTTGCTGGCTTCGTTGAACCACGGTTCGTCCTGAATGATGCCGCGGTACATGTCGACGACGTACAAGCATCCGTCCGGCCCCGTATGCGTGCTGACCGGCCGGAAGTTGAAGTCAGGTGAAAGCAAGAATTCTCCGGGGTCATCGGCGTTGCGCAGCATCACCTTTCCATGAACCCTCTCGACCAGCGACCGCCGCACGACGTGAATCGTCGGGTCGGCAAAAAACAAATTGCCGTAAACATCGCGCGGCAGCGCCGTGCCGCGGAATATCTCTTGCGCGCAAAGCGAAGTGAATTTCGGCTCGGGCGAGACGTTCGGTGTTTTGTCCCCCACCGTGCAGAGGGTTTTGGAGATCAGGTAGTCTCTTCCAAACGGAAAACCCAACGTCGGAAAGAAGCGCGGCTGGCTGCCGGTCCTGCGCTTCACATGCCCCCAATACTTCAAAGGGACCTGGGCAACGATCGGCGCGTCATTCTTGGAACGGTAGATGTTGCCCACATCGTCGCGGGCCAGGCCCCACTGTGCCCATGTGCCCACCGCGGCTTCAGCCCGCCAGGTGCCGTCGGTGTACCGATAGCGCTCTTGGTTGTAGCTAACGTAAATCCAGTTGTCGATGTTCCAGATCAAGCCAGAGTTTTGATGTTCGACCGACCTCGCGCGATCCTTCGCAACTTTGCCTTCGAACAGCCGCTCCTTCTTGTCGGCAACGCCATCGCCGTTGGTGTCAGTGTACGCGTGTACGGTAGTGGCGTCGGTTTCGACGATGGCGATCCGCTCGTCCAGCGGCAAGATCATTCGCGGCAGGTTCAAGCCATCAACAAAGATGGTTGACTTGTCAATCACGCCGTCACCGTTGGTATCGACCAGCTTCTTCACCCGGCCGTTGTTGAGCGTTTTCGTTCCCTTGCCCTCTTCGTCCTGCATATAGCTTCGCATCTCGGCGACGTACATGGCCCCATCGGCGTCCCACACCGCCAGAACCGGCTCTTGCACCATCGGCTCGGCGGCGACCAGTTCAATCACAAACCCTTCGGCGATTTGAAACGACTCTTGCTGCTCCTGCGGCGACAGCAGCGAGTAGGGGTTGGCCTCGATCTTCTCCTTCCACCCGGTTTGATCCGCCGTTTCCTCCGCTGCGGTCGGCCAGTCGGCGAAGCAGTGCAAAACAACCGCCAGCAGCCCGGCGGTCACCCCGTGGAAAGTGCGTTGATGTATCTTCATGCGAATCGTGATGCTTCCCCTGCAGATGGTAGAACGCCGGTTTGCCGACTTGTCTTTCCAGACATTCTCGCCCACTGAATTCCAGAACGTGCCGGTTGAGGCCCAGATTACACAGGACGGTAGCGTGGATGGACCGATTATACCTACCGTTTTCTTTCGCTCGTCAAGAAACTATCCAACCTCAAACCCTTTGCGTTGCTCGCGCCGTAGCCAGTCGTTGGCTTCTTTGTCTTGCGGAAACTGTTCGTTCTCCGCATCCCAATTCAACGGCCGGCCGAGCCGCATGGAGATGTTGGCGATGTGGCAGGTGGTGACGCTGCGGTGTTGGCTCCAAACGTCGGAGATGGGGCGCTGCCGCGTACGAATGCAATCGATGAAGTTGCCCATGTGGTTGACGATGGCCTCCAGTTTGCCCGAGCGCGCCGGGCGGTCGAGGTTGTCGTGCGGGTACAACTCATAGTCTTCCCGCGGCAGTGCGTCGCGCGGCAACTCTTCCACCGGCTTGCCGGTTAGCCGTCCGCGATTGACAAAGATCCGCCCCTTCGTACCGGTGATCAGAATTCCGTTCTGACCGGTATCCGACACGGTCATCACCGCTCCGCCGGGATAGCGGTAAGTCGCCGAAAAATCGACCGCCACGTTGTAACCGCCGTCAACGTTGGGAAACTTCGCCCGCCCTTCCACGTGCGCGGGGTACTCGCCGATGGCCCACTGCCCAATATCCAGGTGATGAGCGCCCCAATCGGTCATCTGTCCGCCGGAGTATTCATGCCACCAGCGGAACGTGTAGTGGCAGCGCTCCGCGCGATAGGGCACCTCGGGCGTTTGTCCTTGCCACATGTTCCAGTTCAGATGAGCCGGCGGCTTTTGAATTTCAAACGGCCCGCCGGTCTTGTTTTTCCCCAGCACCACGTCGACGCGCTCGATTGTTCCCAGCCGCCCCTGGCGCGCCATCTCAGCCGCCAATCGAAACCGATGATCGCTGCGTTGCCACGAACCGACTTGCACAACGCGGCCGGTCTCTTGCACGACTTCGGTCAGCAGCTTTCCTTCGTCCACGGTCAGCGTCAGCGGCTTCTCGACGTAAACATCCAGCCCGGCCCGGCAGGCGTCGATTACCATCTTCGTATGCCAATGATCCGGCGTGCCGATCATCAGAACGTCGAGATCACCGCGGTCCAGCAGCTTGCGGTAGTCGTCATACAAGCTGGCCTTCCCGCCGAACTGCTCCTTCGCCTTCTCGCCAATCTCGCGATCCACATCACAGATCGCTACCAAATCGCCGTATGGCAGCGCCTTCTCGGTGATAACCGAACCCTGATAGCGCATGCCAACCGCGCCAATCGACAAACGGTCGTTCTTCAACCGCGGCTTATCCCGCCCATCGGCACCGCTACTAAAAAAGTAAGGAGCCACCCCCAACCCCACAGCCGCCAGACCACTCCGCTGCAACAACTCACGCCGCCGAATCAATCGCATATTGCATCCTTAATTTTAGGGTAGCCGAACTCGTGAGAGTTCAGGGAATTCGTTTCGGTGCCAGAATTTGCAGAAGTCTCACGAAAGGTTGAGCTGCCACCATGCTTTAGGCAGTATATCTCGTATCACATCGATATTCTTCGCGTTCTGGAATTCTCCTAGAATCTTGTGTCGCATTCGATGCCCACCAACGCGCTAGCCGCCTGACAAAGCCTTATGTTCTCAAAGACTTTAGCTAGAACGCTTCCCCAAGCGTCAACTGTGCTGTTGCTTCTGGCAACAAGCGGTCTATCAGATGAACGGCCTGCCCAGCGGCCAGGCGCCGATCAATTGATGCGTTCGCTGCAAGATGCCTCCGTGCCGTTTGCTGCGCGTCGGGAGGCTGCGAAGCAGATCCTTGCGCTTGATCTGCGAGATGAATCTGAATTTTGGAGAGATCCTTCTCCGTCGCCGCCTCCCAATCCACTCCTAAAGAAGTTTGCGAATCCAAGTGTCGCCGAGGCGATCCTGCTGGCGATGGATGCCGAGCTAATAGCTTTCGATGCGCGTGCTCCAGATGCGGGTAAACCGGATGAATTCGCTCGTGACAGAATCGAGCTGGAATACGTCAAGGCATTACGAGAGCTTAATGACCCGCGCGTTGCGGCGGGTATTTCGGAGCGCGCGGTGCGTGCACCGTCTCTGCTAAGTCGTGTCCGCTTCGCCGCACTGGCCGAAGACTTAGGGGAATCGCAGCCGTTGATCGATCTGGCCAACGATCTTCGCGGACAACGACTCACTATATCTTCAGGTAAAGCCGGCCCCTTGGAACTGGAGGGCGTGGTTTGGGCGTTGGAAAATTCAGATGCTCGCGAGGGCGAACTCGCGATGGCGGCTATCCTCGACCCAAAGCATCCGTTTCATTCGCTAGTTGCGGCTCGAGTTCGGCAAAACCGGCTAGCGGATGACTTTAGCTTTACGTCCGAAGGATTGCCCGACGCTCAGTTCGAATTCGCTGATTTCAAAAAGATGGGGCATTCCCAATGCTGGTTCGCCCACCCAGGCTGTCTGCCGATTCTCCGTCAGGAGTTGGACAACGAAAAAGCCACCATCGTGAAAATTACGATTGAAGGCAACACCGTCTATCAACGAGCCTGCAACGCAAAAGGCTGTCGATTCACGATGCGGTCGATTCCGAGCCTGCTAAGTGACCCTGGCGAAAGGCGTTCCAAGGTTGTCCAGCGTCGCTGCGATGTCGCGGCAGAGAGACTCTCGACGCTCGTGCTGGGCCTGCCGGAGTACCATCCACTGCGGAAAGATGCCGACGAGCGTTTAGCCGTCTATCGAAGCTTTATGGATCAATTCAAGGGGAAGTTTCGCCGGCTGACAACCGAGGAGCGCATTCGATTTGGAAATTCCCCACGGCCGCAATTCATACCCGAAATTCCCGCACTGACACGGGGAGCAACCGCTGAGGATGTCGCAAACGGATTGGCGATTTTCCACCTTGTGGGAAAGGGCAGGCCAGTGGACTTGAACTTACCGCTACTTGCAAAACGCCGTGACGGGTTGCAACCCCTGATTGTTCTACAAGCGGAACGGACCCCCAATGGCGAACTCATCTATGGTGCGATTTCCCAGTCGGAAATCCTACAGTTGCCAGCCGACGCGGTCGCACCATATGGCGAATAGCGAGTCCCGCGCTTGAGAATGGGACCTTGATTCTACGGGCCGATTGAATGAACAAAGCATCTCATTTGTGAGCGGGTCCGGTTGGCGAAAGCGAATCGCGAAGTACTTCGGCCTGAAATCAAACCCCGCCACTGCGGCCGTCCCAGCAAAAAAGTAGCCTGACCCAAGCCTGGCCCCTTTTCGGCACTGGCTTGGTTCGCACTATGACGCGGCAAAGCGAGAGAAATCAGTCGCGACGTACTGCAGAAACTGTGGCTTGCAATGCTCCGTTACGTCTTGTGGCTTCCGATCCGTCTGGCGACCATTGAACCAAGTCGTTCGCTTGCCTTTGTTCTTCCCTTTCTTGTTTTGATGCGACTCCGTGATGAATTCTTCGGAAGTCATGATCCACATCATATCCATTCGTTCCGAGTAAAACACGAACTAATAATTCGCGCGAAGTTCGTGTGGTATCGCGGCGAACAGAGCAGCGTCGCCGGCCACACAAGTCTTGGATCGAGCTTTGATTTGAACTGTGATGAACGACTCGTCGTCACGCCGCACTACAGCGTCGATTGCATCATCATCAACGAGCGGTAGGTATACGTCCAGCCCTTCCTTTAGCATGTTGCCGACGATCCAGTATTCGATACGTTTGCCGAATCCGGCACTGTGGCGAAACGTGTTTGTCATGATTTCCTGGTGGGCGAACAAGAAGCACACAGAAATGGGGGAAATCAAGTATATTTGGAATTCCGCATAGTTCGATCTGTGTATCAATCTTTTTTGGGAAAAGCGGGTGCGGCGTTTTTATTCGTGATGCCCGGTGAGCAAGGGTGGACTGCTTTAGGGTTCGCACTGGCAGCTAGGGGTTTCGCGGGATTAAGCTGGGAAACGGCCTTGGCTGCTTCGGTCGAATATGCAGTCCGCCTTACGCGAATTGGTGACCCCCGAAATGTGCGATTTTGGTACATTTTGGGGACGAAACGCGGATTGCAAGCGGTAACAAAAACCGTTTCAGCACAACAACTTACGGAAATTGTGCTTCGCGAAAAACACTCCCCAAATGCACCACGAACCACAACAACCCGGTACAAGCTCGGCGGTGGCTGGAAGCC
>CALBTA010000700.1 GCA_937967755.1 uncultured Planctomycetaceae bacterium
GACGATATTGTGCGGGCCGCCGAGCAACACAATGTCGTTGCCGCGGTGGGGCATGTCGAACGCTTCAACCCGGCGTTTTCCGCCGCCGCGGCGCACGTGAAATCACCCAAGTACATCGAGGCTTCGCGAACGAGCGGGTTCACGTTTCGATCGACCGATGTTGGTGCCGTGCTCGATCTGATGATCCACGATCTGGACGCCGTGCTGGCCCTGGTCAACAGCGAGATCGTTGATATTCAGGCCCTCGGCATCACTATCTTCGGCCCGCATGAAGACATGGTGCAGGCCCGGCTGACCTTCGCCAACGGCTGCGTCGCCAATATCTCCGCTTCGCGAACGAGCTTCGTCAGCACGCGGATGACGCACGTCTACGCGGAAGATGCTTACGCACAGATCGATTTCGGAGCACGCAAGGCGCGCGTCGTGAACTTGGGCGAGCAACTTGCCGACCGCGGCGTGGATATTTATTCCATCACTGACGAGCAGCGGCAGCACATTCGCGAGCATCTGTTTGAAGACCCAGCGCTGCTGCCGATTACCGACATCACACCGCCCGAGTGCAACCCGCTGCAGGACGAGCAGCAAGACTTTTGCGACGCGATCCGTTTTGGCCGCGCCCCGCGCGTGACCGCCCGAGCTGGCCGCGAAACGCTGTGGGCGGCGCAGCGGATTTTGAGTTCCATCCAGCGGCACCGCTGGGACAGCTCGCCGCAAGGGCGCATCGGCCCCGACGCGCAGCCGCTTCAATCGTTGCCGCTGCGCAAAGCGGGTTAGTTCAATAGCGCGGCCTGGCTGGCGACGCGTGGGCGGTACTTGCGCATGGTCAACTCATTCCCCGATTCGTTGAAAGAGACTTCGTCCATCAACGAGCGGATCAGCGTCAGTCCGCGGTGCCGCCCCGCTTCGAATGCGGCAGTGCCCCCGACGGGACGCTCACTGCCGATGTTGAAGCCTTTGCCGTGATCGCGGATGACGATGCGAACTTCTTCGGGCATCAGGTGTGTCACCACCAAGATCGTTCGCGCCGCAACATCGGGGTTCTCCGAACGCTGTTCGATGAGTTGATCGAGTAGCTGGTCGTCCAACATCGCTCGAGTCGCGGCGAGTTCTTTTTCGGTAATCTCCAGATTGCCGTGGTACATCGCATTGAGCAACGCTTCCTCCATCGCCTCGCCCATCCGGATGCGGTCCATGCGGTTGGCAAAACCCATCCCGGATAAGACTTCTTGGAGGTCGTCAACGAGTGCACGAATCAGCCGGCGGTCGTTTGGCAAGATGTACCGGCAATGATGTTCGACGGTGCATTGCACCAGTTGGCGGCGGCGGCGATCGGCCGAAGCGTGTTCCAGCACGCGTTCAATTGTTGGCACCAGGTATTCCGCCTGGCGCGACTTCGGTACATAGCTCGCCGCGCCCGCTTCCAGCGCCCTAACCGCGGTGGTTTCATCGCCAAACTGCGTCATCAACACCACGGGGATACCCGGGAAGTCGCGGCGCAACGATTGCAGCAATTCCAACCCATCCATGTTCGGCATCAGCAAGTCGGTGAGCACAAGCTTCGGGCGCGCTGCACGAATTCTCTCCAGCGCTTCCAGCCCATCGCAGGCAAGATCGACCCGGAAGGAAGGAATCTTCTCGACCAGGGATTTCGCCAACTGGCGTTCCACATGTGAATCGTCAACGATCAAGATCCTAGTCATTGCGATTGCTCCATAGAGATACGGAGGAGGGAATGGTCCAACCAATATACCGGCGGACCTTTCGAGAGTGCAAGCAAATTGTGGCAGGCTCTTGCCGTGAGGGATGTCGAACCCCCCAACGGTTCAGCCCAATGGGGTCAATCCGCTGGCCGCTTGAAGAGTGACCGATAGACAGGCTCGCCTGTCTTTCGCATCCGCCGTTCGAAATGCGTGCGATAGTCGAGATCGTGCTGGGGCAGTTGCGGGGCCACCTTGTGAGGTCCGTCGAGCCTGGTGCATTGACCGATCAATTCCAAGGTCACATCGAAGTATTCCTGAACATCCGTCCAAAAGTGAAGCTCTCCGCCGGGCACCAGGGTTTGTTCGACTCGGTGCAAAAAACTTTCGTTCATAACCCGGCGTTTGCGATGCCGGGCTTTCCACCAGGGGTCGGGAAAATAAACATGCACCGCCGCGAGCGAACCGGCGGGTATCCGCTCGGCGAAGACTTGCTCGGCATCGCCGTGAATCATGCGGGCGTTTTGGCGCCGCGCTTTGGCGAGTTTGGCGGCAGCGAAGCGCGCATACTTCCCGGCGATTTCGATGCCGACGAAGTTGTGATCGGGCAATTCCGCGGATGCGCTGGCCATGAACAGACCCTTACCGCTGCCAACTTCGACCTGCAGCAGCAAGTCGTTCTGAAACAGGCTTTGGCTGGAAACGGTTTGCGGCAGGTCGTCTGACTTGATCAAGTGCCGCGACAAGTCGAGCGACGGATCAATTTTCGGCAGTGACCGGCGGCCCATAACGATTGACCATCGTAAGTGTTTTAGACGTTGACTTCCGCTTCACCGCTCTCGCCGCGCGGATAGCGCTGGCGAATCGGCGTTACGATCTCGGCGATAAATTGATCGACTTGCTCGGGGGCGCGCCCGATGTATTTACTGGCCGTCAAAGCTCCATCCAAGTCGATGCCGGCAAACGCCTCGTCGCCTTTGAGACGCTCGATCAAGTCGTTCGGCAGACCTTGATTCTTGACGACCGCACCAGCGGCCTGGCTGTGCTGGCGGATAATCTCGTGAAGTTGTTGCCGGTCTCCTCCCGCCGCCACGGCGGCCATGAGAATGTTCTCGCTGGCCATGAACGGAAGTTCTTCGCCCAGGTTTTTCGCAATGACCTGCGGGTATACGACAAGACCGTTGGCGACGTTCTCCAACAGAATCAGCACGGCATCTACTGCCAAGAATGCTTGGGGCAACACCAGCCGGCGGTTCGCGCTGTCGTCCAGCGTCCGTTCCATCCATTGCGTCGCCAGCGTATTCGCCGCGCTCGACTGCAAGCTGATCACGAAGCGTGCCAGCGAGCAGATACGTTCGCTGCGCATGGGGTTGCGCTTGTACGCCATCGCTGATGAACCAATCTGCCCGGTCTCGAACGGTTCTTCCACTTCTTTTCGATGGGCAAGGATGCGTAAGTCGGTGGCGATCTTATGAGCGCTTTGCGCGACGCCGGACAGCGCATCCAAAATCTGCACGTCTACTTTGCGCGGGTAGGTCTGCCCCGTTACCGAATAAACCTTCTCGAAGCCCAATTTCTTCGCGACCAGTTTTTCCAACTCAAGAACTTTGCCGTGATCCCCGTCAAACAGTTCCAAAAAACTGGCTTGCGTGCCGGTGGTACCTTTGGTGCTGCGGGCTTTCAAATCGGCAGCGCGGAACTCGACGTCGATCAAGTCAATCGCCAAATCATACGCCCACAGCGTCGCCCGCTTGCCGATCGTTGTTGGCTGGGCCGGCTGCAGGTGGGTGAAGCCGAGGCAGGGGAGCTCTCGATGTGTTTCAGCGAAACTACCAAGCCGATCGATGACCGCCGCCATACGTCGCGCGATCATTTGCAAACCTTCGCGGAGCAGAATCAGGTCAGTGTTGTCCGTAACGAAACAACTCGTCGCCCCCAAGTGGATGATTCCCTTAGCCGATGGGGCGACGTCGCCGAACGCATGGTTGTGGGCCATGACGTCATGGCGAAACTCCTTTTCGTAATTGCGAGCGGCTTCAAAATCGATGTTATCAACGTTGGCCCGCATCTGGTCGAGTTGCTCATCGCTGATCGCCAGGCCAAGCTGTTGCTCCGCTTCCGCGAGCGCCACCCAAAGGCGGCGCCAGGTGCTGAATTTGCGCTGGGCGCTCCACAACTGCCCCATGGCCGGCGAGGCATAACGAGAATTCAGCGGGTTGTCGTAAACGTCGCGGGGCATGGGTGATCGCCAGAAAGCTTGGATATCGCAGCCCTCATGCTAACAAGCTGCATGCAATTCGGGCAGGGGCGGGCTACGAACTGACTTCCCATTCTGAACTGGACAGGTCGTCGGAGGAGCCGAGCTCAGGCGGCAACCACTCTTCATCGAGCACGATATCTTTGAGTGGCAGCTTAATTCGAAGCAAAGTTCCTTCCCCGACCGCCGTTCGAATCTTGGCCTTTCCGCCCAGCAGCTTGGCGCGGTCGCGGATCCCAGACAAGCCGTAGCGTTTATGTTCAATGTTCTTGACGTCGAACCCAATGCCCCGGTCTTCGATCTTAATGACCAGTTCGTTGGTTCGTTGCGACAAGACAACCCGGGCGCGCTGGCTTTGGCTGTGCTTGACGATATTGCTAAGCCCTTCCTGAACGATGCGGTAGATGGCGGTTTCGACCGGCGGGGCCAGGCGCTGGAACTGTACGTTGATTTCGCAAGAGACCTTGATGCCCTGTAGCTCTTGCGTGCGATCGCACAGGTATTCCACGGCGGGAACAACGCCTTGTTCCTCCAGTACGCCGGGGCGCAACCGGTCAATTAGTTGGCGGGCGTCGTCGATCGCTTCCTCAAGCACGGTCGTGCAAGTGTGCAGGTCTGCAATCGCCCCTTGAGGATCGTGGCTGACCTTCGACTCCGCTGCTTGCAGGAAAAGGTTGATGCCCGTCATGTATTGCACGATGCCGTCGTGAATTTCATAGCCGACCAATTGGCGGTCTCGCTCGTTCATAAAAAGCATCCGCCGCAGCATGCGGGTTTTGCTTTTGCGGTCGGTGATGTCTAAGGAGATCGACAAGACTGCTTCCACGTCGTTGAATTGAATTCGGCGCATCGCCACGATAACCCACACTGGGCGGCCGTCGGCGCGGGTCAGCTCTAACTCCTGGTCCACCAAAACACCCTGTCTGGCTAAGCGGCTCATTAATGTGCCGCGTTCATCCGGCCGGGCGTAAAAACGTTCGGCGAACAGCCCGACCAGACCTTCTTTAGATACGCCCAGCATTTCCGCCAACCGCGCGTTGCCATATAGAATCTGACCGTCCGATGCTCGGGTGATCGCAACAGGTGCGGGGTTGTCCTGGCAGAGATTGCGGAACTGCCGTTCGCTTTCCCTGATTTCAATATTCAACGCGATTTGTTTCTGGTAGTCGTCTCGCAGTAGCCGGTTGGCGATCTTAAGCTCCTGGGTCCGGACTTCCACCTGGCGCTCCAGCTCGGCGTTGGAGTGTTGCAGCGACTCTTGCGCACGGCGCTGGATGGTGTTGTCGAAGATACTGCCTACCAGGTAGGTCAGCGCGCCGCTCTCGTCGTAGACCCCTTGCCCGTGCTCTTCAACGGGAACCCAATGCCCATCGGCGTGGCGGAGCTGATAGCGCAAGCGGAACGGTGCCCGCCGGGCGATTGCCGCGTCAACCAGCGTCGGAATGGAGGAAGCTTCATCGGGGTGAAACAGTTCGACGAACGAAACCCGATCCTGGCAAAACTCTGAGGCTGGAATACCTAACAGTTCTTCCACTTCGTCGTTGAGGAACAGCATCGTGTACCGCTCATCGTTCTTGCAGACGTAGACAACCCCCGGCACGTTTTGCGCGAGGATGCGGAAGACTTCCTCCTGGCGGCGTGCCGCGGCTTGCTCTTGCCGGCGCTCGTGGATGTCCAGGCACAACACCACTACGGAAGTGATCTCGCCGGCTTCAAGTATTGGTGCCAGCCGAGCCCAGTACCAACGCCCGTTGCGAACATCGCGTACTTCGTACTCCCTCAGTTCACCGGTTGCAAATACCTGTTCCACCGAACCGATCACCTGCTCGCGATCTTCGGGCACGACGAAATCGTAAATCCGCTGCCCGATCAGATCCTCTTGCCGGTAGTTTTCTTCCACGCGATTGATATACAGAATTCGCGCTTCGCGATCGACTTGAACGACAATATCCGGGGCGTTTTCCAACACCCCGCGCAGCAGCCTGGCGTTCTTCCGCTGCTCGGTCACGTCGATAGCGATCGAAACGACGCCCAACACCTCACCGTCGTCATTAGTGACAGGCGTATTCGACCAATCGCAAACGATTCGCCGGCCATCCTTCGTGACGTTGGCGTTTTCTGAACGGACTCCGCCGGTCTGCCGCAGCAACTCGGCAACCACGTTGTCGACCTTCTCTCGCACATCGGGTGGCACGATCAGATCGAGAACGTGCAATCCGATGGCTTCCGCCGCGGAGTAGCCGAAGATCTGCTCGGCGGCGGCGTTCCATTCGACAACGCGGAATTCGGTGTCCCAGAACATCACCGCGGCCCGCGTGTGCAGCAGATGAGATTCGCGGCGGGCGAGGATTTGCCGACACTCGGCCTCGCTCTCGCGAGATTCCTGTAACTTCTGGCGAACGTCGTCCAACTCGCGCTGCAACGCCGCCGCATCTATCTCGGATTGCAGGCGTTCCGACATTGCCTCGCCGCTCTGAGAACTACTTGCTGATGCCCAACCACTCGCGCCTGCCTTAATTCTACCTCACGTTCAAATATAGCGGTTGATCAAATTCTCAATCATTTCTTGCCGGCCGCTGACGTTGGGCGCAATCTCCCCTTTTTCCAGCATATATGTTTCCAACTCCTGGAAGCCGCACTTGCCGGCTTCGATATCCGCGCCGATGCCGCTGTTCCAGCTTGCATAACGGTCGCAAACGATTTGCTCCAATTCACCATCGGCCCGAATCGCAGCGGCGATTTTCAGCCCGCGGGCGAAGGCGTCCATTCCGCCGACGTGGGCGTGGAACAG
>CALBTA010000701.1 GCA_937967755.1 uncultured Planctomycetaceae bacterium
CTGGCCCAGCAACCTTAAGGGACAGCGCGCCCGCCAAGCTTGGACCACCTCAGGTCAATTCTAGTGTGTGAAAATTGATGACCATTCCCTATGGGATATCGAGCAGCTTCATGTAGCTGAGCAATTGAGCTTTGGGTGTGGGATGCACTTTTTCGACGGCATTGACTCGACGAACAAACATGGGTTGACCCATAGGTCGAAGCGGAGCGTCTCCTCGCGTGAGAACTGCTTGTAGCGAATGACCACCTTGTCTTGATCTTGAACTTGATGGCCGCGCACTCCGGTTTCCATCGTCAAGCACCACTATTCCAGCGAACCCGGACCTTTGCATTTATGCACATCAACCGCGGCCCCTATCACGTCGTGCATAATTTCGGAAGATTGTGAGAATAGACGATGCATAGCCAACTCTTTAAGAAAACAAAGCGGACAGAGAAAACAGAGAGCCAAACTCCGTTATCTCTGTGGCCTCCTGTTCAATCCATGGCGCCGCTGGAGAATACGGAAGTTGTTTCTGAGTCGTCGCTAAATGCTCCACTTTTGCGAGCGGACGTAGACCGGCGACGAGGAAGTGCGGCGCTGTTGAATATCCGATAAGATCAAATTGCATGCGAATCGTCCTTTGCTATCCCGTCGAGCCGCGACACGTCGAGCAAATTCAGGCGGCTGCTCCCGATGCCGAGATTGTGGATGCGGGGCAGGAGCGGATCGCGGATGAGCTGCCGGAGGCGGATATTTTCATTGGCCACGCCAAGGTGCCGGTGCCTTGGAACGAAGTGGTGAAGCGCGGACGGCTGAAGTGGATTCAATCTTCGGCCGCCGGGTTGGATCATTGCCTGGTGCCGGAGGTGGTGGCATCGGACATCGTCGTTACCGGTGCGTCGGGCCTGTTCGCTGATCAAGTAGCCGAACAAACGTTGGCTTTGCTCTTGGGTCTATTGCGCGGGCTGCCAACGTTCTTTCGCGCCCAAATGAAAAAGGAATTCATCCGCCGCCCGACCGGTGATTTGCACGGCAAGACCGTTGGCATGGTCGGCTTCGGCGGTAACGGCAGGCGAATCGCGGAAGTGCTCGCCCCGTGGAATGTGCGGCTGCTGGCGACTGATCTTTATGTTAACGACCAGCCGCCGCATATTGAGCAACTCTGGCCGGCCGAGCGCATGGGTGATCTGCTCGCTGCTTCGGAAATCGTGATCTTGTGTGTTCCGTTGACCGACCAAACCCGAGCGTTCTTCGGAGCCAATCAATTCCAACAAATGCAACCTGGGGCGATGCTGATCAACGTCGCCCGAGGGGAAGTGGTGATTGAGAGAGATCTCATCCGCGCGCTGGAGAGCGGGCACCTATCGGGCGCGGGCCTGGATGTCACCGAAGTCGAACCGCTGCCACCCAAAAGCCCTCTTTGGGAACGCGAAGACGTTATTATCACGCCACACGTGGGCGCACAATCCGCCCGCCGGGTTGACGACACAACCGACCTCGTCTGCGAGAATCTTCGTCGATACCTGGCAAAAGAGCCGCTGTTGCACCTGGTCAACAAGCAACTCGGCTTCGCACCGCCCGAATCTGGGCGGCAGGCAGGCGAGTGCTAGATGCCCCCTTTCGAAGGGGTGATTCACGAAATCTGGCTAGACCTTGCCGGTTTTGCGGGAGTAAGATTAACCGGCATTGATACAACAACTCCCGCCCGCGTCATGCAACATGCCGCTGAGCGGTTTTCATAAAAGCGGTGACAACAATGGTCTCGACAACGCATTTTGAAATCACCCCGACGATCAACTTAGACGGCAAGCCCCAGCACCGCGAACCCGAGGAGTTGATCGAGCGTTACGAAGATGTCCTTCGCAACAAGCGGCTGAATTGGACGACCCACCACAAGCTGCAACGGCGGCTGGGCAAAGGTGGGCAAGGCGTTGTTTACCTAACGCAGCGCCGCGGGGCGGACGGGTTCACGCTGCCCGTCGCGGTGAAGATCTTTTCGCCCAAGCACTATGAAGATGCCGCCCAGTATGACGATGCGATGGGCCGCATCGCCCGCGTGGCCGCGATGGTCGCGCAAATTCAGCAGGACAACTTGATCGACGTTCACAACTTCGTCGATCCCGAACGCATTCGCATGATGTTGATGGAATGGGTCGACGGGTTTGACCTACGGCAACTGATGATGCCCGAAGTGCTCGCCAGCGTGGAAGACCGGGTGAGCATGAAGCGCTGGGAAAACATCAACCGCGTGATCGTCACTTCCGGCCCGATTCAGCCGCGGATCAAGCCTGGGGTGGCGGTGAAGATTCTGCGTGATTGCCTAGCGGCGTTGGCGGCGCTGCATCAAAAAGGGATCGTACATGGTGACATTAAACCTTCAAACATCATGTTGAAGCGAACCGGCGCAGCGAAGATTGTGGATATCGGTTCGGCGTTCGAAATGGACGACCCGCCGCCGCAACGCACTTGCACGCCCGCCTACGCCGCCCCGGAAGTTTTGGAAGGCAGCGAAACCACGCCCGGCAGCGATCTGGCCAGCTTGGGTTACGTGCTGATCGAACTGTTGAGCGGTTGTCCGCCGTTCGCCGGACTAACGAACCTTCGCGACTTGCTGGAGGCGAAACGCTCGATCGGGCAGCGGCTGGGTACTTTCCTGCCGGACGACGTGACCCGCAACGAACTGCTGATGCACCTGGTTCGCGGGTTGATCGCGCCCGATGCCCAGCGCCGCTTCCCCACGGCCCAAGATGCCGATTTGGACGAACACGGGGCCGCCGCGTTTCATCGTCAATTAGTTAAGAGCGACCTGGCGGCCGAATACGACAACGAAATCCGCCTGTGGCTGGAGGAATTGGAACAGTTCGATCCCGATCACGATGAGCCGACGCAATCGATTTAGAATCCAAGTGAAAAACCTCGGAAGTAGCACGGATTGCCAATCCGTACCGAGGTTTTCGGATAGGTTCCTACGCGAATGATTAAGGGCAAAAAGGGAAAAACTCGGTCGAACCTACCTGGACGCGACGTTGAATTGGCCGATATACTGAGAGATTGCACTTAATTCGCCCCAACCCATTTCTTTAGAGGAGTTACTGTTGGTCAAGCTGGTCGTCCGAGATCGTGAATCGCTGCAAGAGGCGGTTCGCCGCTTCCGTAAATTGGTTGAGCGAAGCGGCATTAAGAAAGAAATGCGTCGCCGAGAGTTCTACGAAAAACCGAGCGAAACAAATCGCCGCGCCCGCCTGCGCGCCGAACGCCGTGCCCGCCGGATGCGGTTGATGGCCGGCGGTGGAAAGTAGCAACTGTAGCGGAGGCTTCTAGCCATCGTGGATTCGATTCGATGTTTGGCATGCAGTGCCTAGCAGCCCCCGCTACGACAGGCACTCCGGCAATCTCTCTACAAATGCGCGAATTTCATCGCGCACCCGCCGGTAGTGAGCCAGCGCTTCTTCTTCCGTCTTCGCATCCTTCGCCAGCCTAGGCGGATCATCGAACCCAACGTGAATGATTCGAGGCGCGCCGTGAAACACAGGGCAGTTCTCGTCCGCGTGGCCGCACACGGTGACGACGATGTCCAACTCGACGTCGTCTAAATATTCGACGGTTTGCGACTCTTGACCGGAGATGTCAACACCCGACTCTTGCATCACGGCAACGGCATTGGGATTTAACCCATGCGCTTCAATGCCGGCGGAATACGGCTCGAGCTCTTCCGATTTAAGCGTTTTCGCCCAGCCTTCCGCCATCTGGCTGCGGCAGGAGTTTCCCGTGCATAAAAAGAGAATGCGGGTTTTGTTCGAAGCAAGCATTGGATTCGGTCGTAACGGGGGCTTCTAGCCACCGTGAAATTGAACAGCGATTTATCGCTTACGGTGGCTGGAAGCCCCCGCTACTGGAATTGGCAAAACTTCCCGTCGTGCGCGGGGTTTGAAGTGTAACGAAATCTCTCGTCGCGGGCAAAAGGAGAGCCAGATGAAACGTTCCATCCCGGTCTACCTGATTACCAGCTTGGTTCTGCTGACGACCTTGGCGAGCGCCTTCGCCCAGCGGCCCGACCGCCGCCGGCCGAACATTCGAAGAGCGCCTGATAGGTTGTCAACTGGCGATGCCGCGCCCGATTTCACGTTGAAATTGATGGACGGCAAAGACGATGAAACCGTCACGCTCAGCCAGTTCAAAGGCGATCGCCCCGTCGCGTTGATCTTCGGCAGCTACACGTGACCTCCCTTCCGGCGTCAGGCTGGCGCCTTGGAAGAGATGTATGAAACGTACAGCGAAGATGTGAAGTTCCTGATGGTTTATATCCGCGAGGCGCACCCGACCGACGGCTGGCAGTCTAAAGCGAATGAGCGCGAAGGGATCCTGATCAAACAGCCGACGACATTCGAGGCCCGGCTGGATGTTGCCAAGCAGATGTGTACGAAGTTGGACATCAGCATCCCGGGCGTGATCGACGAGATGGATAACAAGGTGAATACGGCCTACAGCGCCGCCCCGGATCGGCTCTATTTGATCAGCACCGAAGGCACAATCGCCTACAAGGGCGGCCCTGGCCCGCGGGGTTTCGTTCCGGCTGAATTGGAAGCCGCCATCAAGCAGGAACTTGCCAGCGAGTAAGTGTTTCGCGTAAGGCTCGACGGCTTGCCGCTTCGCTGTCTGCTCAAGTACGCTGCAATGCATGAAAGCACTCGTCACCGGCGCAGGCGGATTTCTCGGCCGCTATATCGCAGAGCAACTTGCCGAACGCGGTGATACGGTACGCAATTTCTCGCGCCGCCGTTACGACTTTCTCGAAGACCTCGGCGTCGATCAGCATCAAGGCGATCTGCAAGATGCCGACGCGGTATCGGCAGCCTGCGCAGGCGTCGATGTTGTTTTTCACAACGCCGGGGTCGCCGGTATTTGGGGCCCATGGAAGCACTATCACGGCATCAATACTGCTGGGACGGAAAACATCATCGCGGCCTGCCGTGCCCAAGGCGTGAAGAAACTCATCTATACGAGCAGCCCGAGCGTGACGTTCGACGGCACGGATCAGATCAATGTGGATGAATCCGCGCCGTATCCTACGAATTGGCTGTGCCATTACCCGCACAGCAAGGCCCTGGCGGAACAAGCAGTCCTCGCCACGAATGGGCAAGATGGGTTGCTGACCTGCGCGCTGCGCCCGCATTTAATCTGGGGCCCGCGCGATGAACATTTGATTCCGCGGCTGATTGAAAGGGCGAAGTCGGGAAAGCTACGTCGCGTGGGCGACGGCACAAATCTGGTCGACATGATCTACGTCGAAAACGCCGCCCTCGCCCACTTGCAAGCCGCCGATGCGCTCGCCGAAGGCTCACCCGTCGCAGGGAAGGCGTACTTCATCTCACAGCGCGAACCGGTCAACCTTTGGGATTGGATCAACGAGATACTGGCACTTGCGGATTTGCCTCCGATCACCAGGTCAATTTCGTTCCGCGCCGCTTGGCACATCGGAACTGCGATGGAATCGATCTGGACCGTCCTCCGCCGCCGCGACGAACCAAGAATGACACGCTTCCTTGCGGCACAGCTTGCCACATCCCATTATTTTGACATCGGTGCGGCCCAGCGGGATTTCGTCTACAAACCGCTGATTGCATCCGACGAAGGAATGCGACGGCTAGCATCGTGGCTTTCGGGTTCGAGCGTTCGAGGGTAAGTCGCCGCACACCCGGTTCGCTGGTTGCGTATTCATGTGGAAATGGGTAATTTCAAGGATTACCTTCCGCCGCGGGAAAACGGCCTTATGATCGCAGTCGCCAAGTCATCGTCGAAGCCTGATCACATGCGAATTGTGATTACCGGCATCGGCCTGACCGCTCCGAATGGCAACAACCTGAAGGAGTTTCGTGAGGCGATGCTGGCGGGGCGGAGCGGGGTTTCGGATTACGAAATACGGTACGTCGGTAAGACGCTCGCCGGCGTTTGTGATTTCGACGCGAAGAAGTATCAAGGCCGGAAGGACATTCGCCGTGGCACGCGGGCTGGCAGCGTCGGCATCTATGCCGGGCATGAGGCGATCGCCGATTCCGGGTTGGATTGGGCCAACACCGACAAGTCGCGCGTTGGGGTTTACGTCGGCGTCACCGAGCATGGGAACGTCGAGACGGAGAACGAAGTCTATCAACTCAGCACGTTTGATTACGATACGGCCTACTGGTCGCACCACCACAACCCGCGAACCGTTGCCAACAACCCGGCCGGCGAAGTTGCTTTGAACCTCGGCATCGTTGGTCCGCACTACACGATCGGGGCCGCCTGTGCCGCGGGCAACGCAGGGTTAATTCAAGGTGCCCAGCAGTTGATGTTGGACGAATGCGATGTCGCTTTGGCCGGCGGCGTTTCCGAGGCGATTCACACGTTCGGCATCTTCGCCAGTTTCAAAGCGCAAGGGGCGCTGGCCGAACATGAAGACCCCACCAAGGCCTCACGCCCTTTTGATAAGCACCGCAGCGGAATCGTGGTTGCCGAAGGGGGGTGCACGTTCGTGTTGGAGCGTTTGGATGATGCCAAACGGCGCGGGGCCAACATCTATGGGGAACTGGTCGGTTACGCGATGAACACCGACGCGACCGACTTCGTGCTTCCCAACCCTGAGCGGCAAGCCCAATGTATCAAGCTGGCCCTCAAACGGGCGGGCCTTTCGGCGGATCAGATTGACATCGTCAGCACCCATGCCACCGGGACCGAATCGGGTGACATTCAAGAGTGCGCCGCCTTGCGAGACGTCTTCGGCGACA
>CALBTA010000702.1 GCA_937967755.1 uncultured Planctomycetaceae bacterium
CCGCTCGCAAAACAGCCCGTCCTTTTCCGGACGGTAGGTACGGTAGTTGATCGTCTCGGGCTTTTTGACTTCGCCGAACGACCAGCTGCGAATGTCGTGCGGGCGAGCCAAACTAATTTTGACGGAAGCGTAGTCGTTAATGCGATCGTAGGAACTTTCGCCTGCGCTCATAGTGCCAGTGCTCCGCTTGCTGCTGTTGCTTTTGGGCCGTCGGCTTTCGGTTGTCGGCTCTTAGCTTTCAACCCTACAGCGTTCAGCTTGTGATTTATCGGTAGCTCTCAGCCGTCGGCGTATCGCCTTGGGCCATGTGATGTTCAAACTTTGTTTTTGCCAAGCTGCAAGCCGAAAGCTGACAGCCAGCAGCCTTTACTAAACGCGTCGCTTTTCCAATTGCATGTTAAGACCAAGGCCGCGAATTTCGTTGGTCAACACGTCGAAGCTGGCGGGCGTGCCGGCTTCCAGTGTGTTTTCGCCCTTGACCATCGATTCGTAGATTTTCGTACGGCCTTCAACGTCGTCGCTCTTCACCGTCAGCAACTCTTGCAAGATGTAAGCGGCCCCGTAAGCCTCCAGGGCCCACACTTCCATTTCTCCAAAACGCTGGCCGCCGAAGCGGGCCTTGCCGCCCAGCGGCTGCTGCGTGATGAGCGAGTAAGGCCCCGTGCTGCGGGCGTGAACTTTGTCGTCCACCAAGTGGTGCAGCTTCAACATGTAGATGTAGCCAACCGTTGTGTCCTGACCGAGCGGCTCGCCCGTCCGCCCGTCGTGCAAGCGAACCTTTCCACTCCGCGGCAGGCCGGCTTCCTCCAGGCAATCGTTGATGGTCTCTTCGCTGGCCCCGTCGAACACCGGCGTAACGGCCTGGAAGCCGAGCAACGCGCCGGCCCATCCCAAGTGGGTCTCCAGAATCTGGCCCACGTTCATCCGGCTGGGAACGCCTAACGGATTGAGCATGATCTGCAACGGCGTTCCGTCTGGCAAAAACGGCATGTCCTCACGGGGTAGAATCTTCGCGATCACACCTTTGTTTCCGTGGCGGCCTGCCATCTTATCGCCGACCGAAATGACCCGCTTGGTGGCGATGTAGACTTTGACCACTGCAGCACGCCGCTACGCAGTTCGTCGCCGCGCTTCATGCTGTTGAGCTTGCGGTCCCGGCGGTCGATGGCCCCTTCGACCTCGGGCCATCGCGACTTGTGGATCGCTCCCACCTCTTTGATTTTCGCTTCGCTGCGCATCGAGGCGGTGACCGATTCCAGGCGGAAATTCGCCGCATGTTCGACCACGTATTTGGGATCCTGGTCCTTCACCAGCGGCGTGCCGTCGTCGTCCGTCAGCGTTCGCCCGAGAGCTGATTCCATCTCGCTGATCATCGCGGAAAACTGCTCGACAACTTCGTCGTTACCTTGGGTCTCCGCGTCTTTCAGATCCTGCTCGAACTCTTTGCGCTCGTCGTCGGAAAGGCTCATGCGGCGTGAGAACTTCTGCGTATCGATCACGATGCCTTCGATACCGG
Source organism: uncultured Planctomycetaceae bacterium (assembly GCA_937967755.1). Lineage (GTDB taxonomy): Bacteria > Planctomycetota > Planctomycetia > Pirellulales > Pirellulaceae > CALBTA01. Next base: position 1,517 of record CALBTA010000702.1, read on the forward strand.
AAGGAACATCCAGCGAATCGTTCTTCACATCCTCGCCTGCACGGCCGAAGATGGCGTGCAGCAATTTTTCTTCGGGCGTCAGTTCGGTCTTGCTCTTGGGCGAAACTTTTCCAACCAAAATGTCGCCCGGTTTGACGTAGGTTCCCACGCGAACGATGCCCCCCTCGTCCAGGTTGCGCAGCGCCCGTTCGCTGACGTTGGGGATATCGCGGGTGAACTCTTCGCGGCCCAACTTTGTTTCGCGAATTTCAATGTCAAACTCTTCGATGTGGATCGACGTGTAGGTGTCGTTCTTCACCAGGTCTTCGCTGATGATGATTGCGTCTTCAAAGTTGAACCCGTCGAACGACATGAAGCCGACCAGCACGTTGCGGCCCAGCGCCAACTCACCCTGGTGTGTGGCGGCTCCGTCGGCGATCACTTGCCCACGTTCGACCTTGTCGTGCAGTTGCACGATGGGCCGTTGGTTTTGGCAAGTCCGTTCATTGAGGCCAACGAACTTCTTGAGGTCGTAGTGGTCGTTGCCGACCACGATATGCGTCGCGTCGACCGAATTCACCTTGCCCGCGCGCTTCGCCCGAACCACCATACTGGAGTTTTGGGCGACGTCGTGCTCCAAGCCGGTTCCGACGACAGGTGGCTCGGCGACTAACAGCGGCACCGCTTGCCGCTGCATGTTTGAACCCATCAAAGCGCGGTTCGCATCGTCGTGCTCCAGGAACGGGATGAGGCCGGCCGAGACACCGACCATTTGGCTGGGAGCGACGTCCATGTACTCGACCTCTTCAGGGGCGACCATTTCGAAGTCGGCTTGGTGACGAGCGATGATCGTCTTGCCTGCTAGTTTCCCGTCTTTGGTTACTTCGGCATCGGCCGGCGCGACGTAGGCTTCCGACTCTTCGTCCGCACGCAGCCAGACGATCTCGTCGGTCATCTTGCCGTTCTTCACTTCGCGGTAGGCAGTGACCAGGAATCCGTATTCGTCGACGCTGGCGTACATTGCCAGACTGGAAATCAGCCCAATGTTCGTACCTTCAGGCGTCTCAATCGGGCAAATGCGGCCGTAGTGAGAAATGTGAACATCACGCACTTCGAAGCCCGCCCGCTTACGGTTCAACCCGCCTGGGCCCAGCGCACTGAGGCGGCGTTCGTGTGTGAGCATCGATAGCGGGTTGGTTTGATCGACAACCTGCGATAGCTCGCCCCGGCCGAAGAAGTATTCGATCGCCGCGGAAATGCTCTTCGGGTTGATCAGCGAACGCGGCGTCATATCTTCCGCGTCCTTCAGGCTCATGCGCTCCTGCACAGTGCGGCGGAGTTTCAAGAAACCCTTTCGCAATTCGTCGCACGCCAATTCGTCAATTGTCCGCAGGCGGCGGTTGCCCAGGTGATCGATGTCGTCAATTTCGGCGTGCTCCTCGCCTGCGGCTAAATCCAACAGGTAAGAGACCGCGGCGATCAAATCTTCTGGCCGCAATGTCATCTCTTTTTCCGAGATGTTCTGGTCCAACTTGCGGTTGATGCGGAACCGGCCGACCCGCCCCAGGCGATACCGGTTCACGTCGTAGAACTTCTCGGCAAACAGCGTCTTCGCCTTTTCCAACTGCGGCGGATTACCCGGGCGGAGCCGCTGGTAGATCCGCAACAACGCCTCTTCGTGGCTGGACGTGTTGTCGTCGGCCAGGCTGTTGAACAACAAACTGCCCTTGGGTGGCTCAGTCACTTCCGCCTTTTTCACGCCGCAAGAGCAAATCGTCTCGGCAGCGGTCTTGCTGATTTTTTGACCCGCATCCACGATAATCTCGCCTGCCCGCTCGTGGGACGATGGGTAGACGATATCATCCACGGCGATCTTGCCTTCGACCTTCGACACACTCCGGCCGTCGACGACTTTCACATTCGTGGTTGGGTAAAAAGCCCGCAGGATGTCGGCGTCGGTGCTGTACTTGGGGTCCATCGCCCGCAGCAAAGTCATGGCCGAGAACTTGCCGCTTTGGTCAATGCGGATTTGCAGCAGGTCCTTCTTAGTCACATTGATTTCAATCCAGCTGCCGCGCTCCGGAATGACCCGGCAACTGGGCAACTTGCGGTCGCTGGTCGTGTCGGCTTCCAGAACGAAATCGATGCCGGGGCTACGGTGAAGCTGGCTAACGACCACCCGTTCGGCACCGTTGATGATGAATTCACCGCCGCCGAGCATGATCGGCATGTCACCCAGGTAAACCTCTTCTTCGATTGGCTGCTCTTTGTTTAGCCGCAGCCAAACGCGGAACGGCCGCCCGTACGTCAGCCGCAGTTGCCGGCATTCTTCCGGGGTGTATCGCGGCTTGCCCAGTTCATAGCGGACGTAATCGACTGAGATCGTCTTGTCGTAGCTTTCGACCGGGAATATTTCGCGCAGGACGCCTTCGATCCCTTGGTCCTTACGCTTGTCATCGGCGACTTCGTACTGCAAGAACGCCTCGTAACTTGCCGTTTGAATTTCGGTCAAGTCGGGCATTTCGGGGTGGACCCGGCCGGTTCCGAAACGGCGGATGTCGTTAAAAACAAGGCGTCGCTGGGCTACTGTGGCCATGTGTGCAGTGGCTCCTGACTATCGAAAAAGGCAAAGCAGCGCTCGCCACTTGTGGGCGGCAAGGTGGCAAAGTGCTTGTGGCTCGCGCGGGGGCGAACTGGGACCGCCACTGGGGCAATCCGCGAAGAGCGGGCGCGCACCTCCTGCCGGGGCAGGGTCAGGGCGCGACCTGATTGGGCAAGGCAAACGCTATTCAGCAACGAATTCTCTTTCCGCGCCCTCACCAGCGGCACGCACGCGTGCCGCCAGAAAGTCCATTGTTTGGGCGCCGCCGATTCGTACTTACGGGACGGTTACCAACAAAAACTACTTGATCTCGACGGAAGCACCGGCTTCCTCGAGCTTCTTTTTGGTTTCCGCAGCAACTTCCTCGGAAACTCCTTCTTGGACCTTGCTGGGAACGCCTTCGACCACTTCCTTGGCTTCCTTCAGACCCAAGCCGGTGATTGCGCGGACCTCCTTAATCACGCCAATCTTTTTATCGCCGAAGCCGGTCAGGACGACGTCGAATTCGGTCTGCGCTACGTCTCCTCCACCACCGCCACCGCCACCGTCAGCGGCCATCACAACCGCGCCACCGCCGGCGGCCGGCTCGATGCCGTATTCGTCTTTCAGGTAGTCGCTGAGGGTCTTGGCGTCTTTCAACGACAAATTTGCGATGGAATCACCGATCGATTTCAATTCAGCGGGGACTTCCAAGGTGGCAGCTTCTTCACTCATGGCAGGACGTT
>CALBTA010000703.1 GCA_937967755.1 uncultured Planctomycetaceae bacterium
AACGCCCGCCTGCCCAGGGGCGCTTTGCGACGTTGCGTCGTATTGTGAACAGGCCGTGTCTACGTTCGGCGAATCTGTCAAACGCGCACCATCACAACGCCTTCGTTGCTGCCACCGCTGGCCTGCAAATTTCGCGAACTGTTTTCCAGCCGCCAAAGTAATGGGTGCGGCACAATTGAACTTCGTCGCTGTTAACTGCTCAATTCGCCTTGTGGCGATTGCGTAGTTCGGATACTTGTACCCACCCTGCCAATTCGCACGCGCAGGGAGCGCCGCGGGCGGGAAGCTATCGCGGCAACCAACTCATCGTGAACTTATCCTCTTCGCTACGTCAACGGACTGACGTTGGATGTTGAGCTTACACAAGCAATTTAGAACGAGCGCGCACGCGGTCACCGCAACCATGGCGGCGACGCTGTTGTTGCAAGCCGCTGGCGGCTTCGCCCTGGCCCAAGGCGGCCAAGGCCAGGCTCCGCGCCCCCGCGCCGCCGTAGCCCCCCAGCGCCGGGCACAATTCGGCCCGGGCGATTCCCAGCAGCTGGTCAAACAGATTCAGATCACGGGCAATACGTCCGTCCGCGAAGCCCGCATACGTTCGTATCTGCAAACGCGAGTAGACCGCCGTTTCGATCCAGAGATTTTGCAACAAGACGTGCGGGCCCTCACCAGCAGTGGTCTGTTTCACGACGTTCGCACCTACACGCGCGAGACCGAAGGTGGAATCACGGTCATCCTCGAAGTCTTCGAGCGGCCGACCATTGGCTATGTGAAAATCGTCGGCAACACCGCCTTTTCTGATGAGCACCTGGCCGAGCAGTCGGGCTTGAAAGTTGGCGATGCGCTGAACATCTACGCCACGTCGTCTGCCGCGTCCAGGGTCCAGGACTACTACCACAGCAAGGGCTACCGCCAGACGTTGGTCTCGGTCATTGAAGGCGACCAGGTCGGAGCCGAGGGTATCGTCTTCAGCGTTCATGAAGGGGCGAAAGAACGCGTTTGGGACGTGGACTTCGTCGGCAACGAAATCGTCACCGATGGCCGCCTCAAAACACAAATCAAATCGAAGCCGGCGTTTTTCAAATATGGCATCTTCCGCGGCGCGGTCGATCCCAAACAAATCGAAGAAGATGTGCAACGCCTAACGCTGTATTACCGACAGCTCGGCTACTTCGGAGCCCGCGTCGACCGCGAACTTCGAGTTTCCGAGGACGGCGGATGGACGACGATCACATTCGTCATCGACGAAGGGCCACGCTACAACGTCCGGCGGGTTACCTTCTTGGGGAACGAAAGGTTCTCTGATGAAGAACTGGCCGAGAAGTTGCAACTGAAAGATGGCGAAGAATTTCACATGGGCCGTCGCAACGAAGACTTGCGCGTGCTGCGCGACTTGTACGGCAGCGAGGGCTACATTTTTGCCGACGTGCAGGCCGAGCCCCGCTTCTTCGAAGAACCCGGGCAGTTGGACCTGGTCTACAACATCAGTGAAGGGGATCAGTTTCGTGTCGGCGAAATCCGTGTCCACATTGATGGCGAAAACGCCCACACGCGGCGCAGCGTCGTGCTAAACCGTCTCAGCTTCGCCCCGGGCGACGTGATCGACAGCCGTGAAATTCGTGATAGCGAACGCCGGTTGAAGTTTTCGCAACTGTTCCGCAACGATGCCCAGCGCGGTGTCGCTCCGCGAATTGTCGTCCGCCCGCCAGAAGAGGACGACCAATCACAAATTGCCAACACCCCGCTGGGACCACGGCGATCCGCTGGCGGCACGACGTATCGTGGTCAAAGTCCTGAATTTGATACGCACCTCGCCCGCAAGGCGATCGTGGATGTTTACTTCGAACCGATTCAGCCCCAACCCGCGCCGCAAATCCAAAGGCTTCCACCCATGCACCCAAAGTAGGACGGGTTTGTAACCCTAACTTAGTAGGACGGGTTTGTAACCCGTCCCGACGCAGTAAAGACTGCGTCCTACAAAATCAATCGGCACCAGCGCAAATACAGATACAACCACGTCGACCAAACACATGACACGACTTGCACCTTGGACACTGTTGACGCTGCTGCTGGCAGTCGCCGCGACCGGTTGCCGGCCGGTGTCCACGGCGCACTACACCGGTCCCCATGCGCCGATGGGAAGCGTCACCGCCTTCGCCCAAGCGCAGCCGGCAAGCCAGACGCCGATTGTGCGTGGACAAAACGGCTACGACCAACGCGGCCTGTGGCAAAACTATCAAGGCGGCGGTGCGGGGCAGCCGGTCAACTCTCCCCATAACCCTCCGCCCAACGGCCAGCCGCACAATGCCCAACCGCACAATGCACAGCCCCAGAACGTTCCGAACGGGTACGTCGGCGGCGGCATTCCGGTCAATGGGAACGGCCTGCCGATGGACTTCGTCCCCGATTCGGTTACCACCTATCAGAACCCGCAATTCGGGCAGCCGTTACCGCCCCCGGGTGTGTTGCTCGGCCCGAACCCTGCTGATTTGCCCGAAGCCGACGTCGATGTCTTCGTCGAAGAAACCGAAACGGGCCGCTTCATGTTCGGCGTCGGTGTGAACTCGGATGCGGGTGTCAGCGGTCAGATTGTCATCGACGAACGAAACTTCGACATCCGCCGGCCGCCGACGCGGTTCGGCGAAATCCTAGACGGCACCGCCTTCCGCGGAGCAGGTCAAGGCTTGCGCATCGAAGCCGTACCCGGCAGCCAGGTGCAGCGGTACGTCGTGAATTTCACGGAACCTTACCTGTTTGATAGTAACGTCAGCCTGAACGTCAGCGGGTTCTTCTACGACCGCCGATTTGAAGACTGGGACGAGCAGCGCCTGGGCGGACGCGTCGGCCTTGGCTACCGCTTGACGCCGGACTTCTCCGTGGCGACTTCGTTGCGGGCTGAGCGGGTCGATATTCACGATCCTCGGTTGCCAACCAGCATGCAGTTAAACAACGCGTTGGGGGAACACGACCTTTACAGCGCCAGCGTTTCAATGACGTACGACACGCGTGACATTCCGTTCAACCCCACCGAAGGCCAGATGTTCGAATTGTCGTTCGAGCAGGCGTTTGGCACGTTCGATTTCCCCAAGGTCGAAGCCGACTACCGGCGGTACTTCCTGGTGGCCGAACGCCCCGACGGGTCGGGCCGCCACGTGTTGGCGTTTCAGTTCCGCGGCGGCATCACCGGATCGTCGGCGGCTGTGTTTGAAAGTGTCGTCGGCGGCCGGTGGTGGGCGCTTCGCGCGTGCGGGTTCAGCGGGGCCGTCCCGGTGGGAGGGGGTGTGAAAGTCGGCGGCGAGATCATGATGCTGGGGACGGTCGAATACCGCTTCCCGCTGACCGCCGACGACATGATTCACGGCGTGGCGTTTGTGGACTACGGAACGGTGGAAATGAACCGCCGAATTCGGTCTGAAAACTTCCGTGTCGCCCCCGGCGTCGGGCTACGCATTGCCATCCCCGCGATGGGGCCAGCGCCAATTGCGCTCGACTTCGCCTTCCCCGTCGCCAGCGCCGCCACCGATACCGAGCAAACGTTTAGTTTCTTCGTCGGCTTCGGACGGTAGAATCTAAGGCGTATAGTCAACTCGTTTCCACGCTCTGCTTGGGAACGCACTGGCCGCGACGCTCTGCAACAAAAACTGACAGCCCTCACCCCGACCCTCTCCCAGGGGGAGAGGGAGATTGGCCCAGGTGAAGCATGATCGATCTTCACGGTCACACCGCGCTGGTTACCGGTTCTTCACAGGGCGTCGGCCGTTCGATTGCCGAGTCGCTGGCGAAGGCCGGGGCGAACGTTGTTCTGCATGGGGAAACCGATTCCCCGCAGCTCGATGAAGTTGCTGAGCAATGCCGCGAATATGGTGTGACGGCTCGAGCGATTTCAGGCGACCTGGCCGGTCCTACGGAAGGCTGCGTTGCGAACGTCTTTCAAGCTGCGATCGCCGCCAGCGAGAAGATCGATATACTGGTCAACAACGCCGGTGGGCTGTTCGATGTGGATTTCGTCGAAATGGACATTGAACGATTTGAGCGCACCTTGCGCTTGAACGTAACGGCACCCTATTTTTTGACGCAACGCTTCGCTCGAAGTTGGATCGAACGGGGCATCGCTGGGCGGGTGCTGTTTACCGGGTCGATCAACGGGCAACTGGCTGAACCGACGCACACGGCGTACGACACTTCCAAAGGGGCCGTCGCGGCGATGGTGAAGACTCTCTGCGTTTCGCTCGCCCCGTACAACATTCGGGTGAACGGGATGGCACCTGGGTTAGTGCGAACGCCGTTGACCAGCGGGGCGCTCGATGACCACCCCGGCTTCGCCCGCTGGATGGAACTTCACACGCCCAACGGGCAAGTGCCGCACAGCGACGTCTGCGGGCCAACCGCCGCGTTTTTGGTGAGCGATTTGGCCCAGCACATTCACGGGCAAATGCTGCTCGTCGACGGCGGCATGAGCACCTGGCAACAACCCGACCCGCCTGAAGATTGGCGTGGGTAGTACTGCCGACCTACTCTAGCGGAAAAAGTTTCTGGAAATCTTGCCAAAAAAGTGTACCAATCGCTTGACAGGGATGTGTAAATATGTATACTGTACTGATGAATGGGTATGACGGTCTCTCAAGGCCGTTGAAATGAAGCGATTGGGGGTGCAGGTCCGTATGACGCAGTTTCACTGCGTCGGGACGGGTTGCAAACCCGTCCTACTTTGCCTGGACCTTGGGACAGGGCGGCGGAGAGAATGTACCACCCAACCCCGAAATGTGTGGTTTTGGTGCATTTGAGGGCGAAACGCGGATCACAAGCAGTGACGTAAAGCATTGC
>CALBTA010000704.1 GCA_937967755.1 uncultured Planctomycetaceae bacterium
TCGACCCGCTAATGCGAATGTTCACCTTGGTGACCGTCATGTCCATGGTCTTCGGCGTGCTCCCCGTCATGATGCGCCCCGTGCCCGTGCGAGCCCGAGCCGGGATCGGCACTGTGGTGCAAGCGTTCGTAAGAATAATGCTGATACCGGCAACCGATGTCGGGCACCAGCATCAGGATCAAAAAGATCGACATCATCCCCGCGGGAATGGTCAGCACGTACTTCCAGTTCGCTTCCCAAATCAAGTGCATGAAAAACGCCATCACCAGAAACGCCTTCATGCAAGAGACCGCCATCATGAACGTTCGGCTGACATTGGTGGGAATGTTCTCATTCCAGAAATCGAAAAACGTCAGGAACGATGCGGTGGTCAGAACGCACAGGGCGATGAACACCATGATGTATTTACCATTGCCGCCGTGGTCATGATCGTCGTGACCATGGGCGTCGTGCGGTTGTTCGGTTGCAGTATCCATGAAATATCAGCAGTGTTTAGAACAGGTAAAGCAGCGGAAACAAGAAAATCCAAACTAAATCGACAAAGTGCCAGTACAAACCGATGTTTTCAATCGTGCCGGCGTTGGTGCGGGTGTAGCGGACGGGCAGCATTAGGGCGAAGACAATCAACCCGACCACGACGTGAATGGCGTGAAAGCCGGTCAGCAAAAAGTAGGTGCTGGCCCACATGTTGCCGCTGGGAATGACCATCGGCAGGCGCAAATGATGCGAGTCGTTTAAACCTTGTGGAGCCTTGGCGGCTTCAATCAATTCCGGCAACACGCCCAACCGCCCTTCGATGACCGCTAGTTCGCTGCTAAGCGGATCGATCTTCTCGGTGGAGAAGTCCACGATCTCTTGCGTCTTGGCGGCGATGGCGGCATCAAGCTGCTCGGCGGGGGAAACTTCCTCCTCCGCAGGCGGGTCGGCGACGGCAGTTCCGCCGCCGTCATCTTCTGCTTCCCCGTCCTCGGGTTCATCCTGGCAACCGTCGCCTTCCGCCTCATCCGCGGCGGCACTGGCATCATCTGCCGCGGGCGCATCGTCCAGCGCTTCGCGTTGCTCCAAAAGCTTCGCCTCTTCCTCTTGCAACGCTCGGCGCTGTTGAAGGAGCGGCGCGCGCTCTCGTGTCAGTGCAACCTTGCGAAGCTGCAACTCGCTTTGGTCACCTTCTAAGTAAGCGAGGTGAGGATTGTCTGCCGGATCAAGGGCGTGCGAATGGTGGACAACGAACCCCAACGCATCAAGGGCGGCACGGGCTTCGGCGGGGTCTTCGGCTGTGGCGGCGTCGCGTTCGGCATAGCGGATTACGTGCTCGAGCATCGTGCCGTAGTATTGCAACTTTTCGCTTTCTTTCTCCGAAAGTTCCCCTGCGGAGTTTTCCAACGCGGCCCGGCGGCTGTCCACCTCGGTGCGGAGCGCCGCCGCGTAGTAGACATCCGACTTTTCATACACCAGCGAGTGGGGCCTGGCCGGGTAAATGCCGTGCGTGAACTTCGAGTTGTACTCGTACATCTTCACCAGCAAGAACACGCTGCCGAGTAGGAACGTTGCGATCAACCAACTTCGGGCGGATGAAGAGTTGTTGTTTTTCGCCGCTTCCAGCGCGAGCACAACCGTCACGCTGGAGCAGATGAGTACGAACGTATTGAACGCCCCAATCGGTTCGACCAGATGCACGTCGTGCGGTGAAGGCCAGGTGCCTGGCGGGGCGCCAAAGCGAATCACCACGTAAACGCCGATCAACGCGGCGAAGAACATAATTTCCGTCGAAAGGAACAGCCACAGGAATACCTTGCCCTTTGGAAGCGGCAAGGCCGGCTGGTATTCCAACTGGATGTGGGCGTGGTCGTCGTGCCCGTGGCCGTGATCTTTCTTATCGTGTGCCATAGTCGTTCAGCAGTTCGTATTCAAAATAACGGTAGCGCGATCAACAAGATCAACAGCGACGGCAAGTAAACAAGCGACGCCCGCAATAACAAGCGGGCTGTTGTGTCGTTGGTATTCAAGCAAAACGCAATCGCACACATCAGTTGCCCCGTGCCCAGGACCAACGCGGCTAACATGAAAACGCCTGCGTCGAACATCGGGTAATGCCCAGTCGCGGCCAGGAAACTGAGCGGCAACAGCATCAATGCGCAAACGACCGCCTGCAGGCCGGCGTGGCGTCCGCTGGGATCGACCACCGGAGACATCTTCGCGCCGGCGGCAGCGTAATCTTCGCGATAGATCCAGGCGATCGCCATAAAATGCGGAAACTGCCACATCAGCAGGATGCAAAACAGCGCGGCGGCGGGCTGCCAATAACTTCCAGCAGCCGAAGCCCCGATCAAGACCGGCAACGCGCCGGCGATGGCCCCCACGTGCGTGTTCCAAATGCTGCGCGACTTCATAGGGGTGTAAGCGACCACATACAGCAGCCACGTACTGGCGGCAAGGACCGCGGGGAGCCATCCGGCGGTTGCCAGCAAATAGGCGATGCCAGCGATGATTGTCACCGATGCAAACCAAAGAACTTCGCGCTGGCTGAGCCTGCCAGCCGGCAACGGGCGGTTGCGTGTGCGGTTCATTCGCAGATCACTGCGCCGCTCCAGCAAGTGATTCATTGCACTGGCGCTGGCGGCGGTAAGCAGTGTGCCAAACAGCGCGTGCATGATGGCGAGCGGATGGGGTTGCCCTAAACTGGCAACGAACCCGCCGGCGGCAACGGAAATGAGAACGAGTACGGCGATGCGCGGCTTGGTGAGTTCAACGTAGTCGGCGATGCGCACGGAAATCGCCGACCGCAACTTTGACCGCTGTGCGGTATCGATCGGTTTTACGGTCGTTGTGGGAGTGCTCATGCCAGCACCCCCTTCAATGTCGTCGCGGTGACAGGTTGGGCCGCGGGCGACTGCAGCAGACGGAAACTTCGCAGCGTTAGCATCACGCCGATGCCCAGCAGCAAACTTCCCATCGCCTGATGGGCGGTTACGATCATCGCTTGAGCGTAGCTGCCCGCGGCAATTGTATGGCCAACGCCCAGGCCCATCTCTTTCGCCCAATCGGGCCAGGAATAGTTGGCGACCCAGGTTGCGCTGCCCAGGCCAATTTGCAATGCGATCAAACCGCCCAGCGCCAGCGCGGGAAACAACAGCGAGGCCAATTGACGATGACGAACGACCGTTCGCACAACCAGCAAAAGCACATGCACCACCAAAGCTGCTGCCAGAATCAGATGAAAGAAGACGAAGCCGCGGAACGCCTGCGGCGACAGGTCAACGGGCAAGTGCCGCAAATGGGCACCGACGATCAACTGCACGAACACCAGGCCCGTGGTGATGGCGGCGAGCCGTTGCAACTTGCTTGCGCCGGCATGCAATGGGCGCTTCGTCGTTGACTTCCACAACCGCGAGGTCACAACGGCCAAGGCCACGCACAACCCGAAAAACGCCGGCCCAACGATGCCGTGTAAACGGGCGAGCGCAACTTCATTTTCGATGACCCGAACGCCCCCCAGCACGCCTTGGAAAATGACTAGTGCCAACGCGGCCGCCGACAGCCAGCGCACCCAAAGGCGAGGATCAAACCGACAAATGGCAACCACCAGCCCGATGGCAATCAGCCCGACCGCCGCGCCCAACAGCCGGTGGCCATGCTCGATGAACAAATCGAACGGCCCGTAAATCCAAGTTTGCCACGGGTATAGGAACAAGTTGTACCCGTAGGTGCTTGGCCAATCGGGCACAGCCATGCCGGCGTCGTACGTGGTGACCAGTCCGCCCACCCAGATCAGAGGGAAGGTTGCGCAGACCAACAACACCGCCACCAGGTGCGGAATGCGGGATGCGGGTTGCGGAGTCGTCAACGTTGGCATTGTGCTGTTGCCGGAAGGGCCGACCGACCTTCCGGTTATCTCGAACAGGTCGCAAAAACCGTTCCACGTTAGGCGGTTGCCGGTTCCGGTTTGGGCGGCGGGTCGAACTGTGGGTAGTAATCTTCGTCGACCTCAGGCGAGCCGTACTCATACGGGCCGCGGTAGACGATGGGCTGGAAGTCAAAATTGCCGTGGCCTGGCGGGCTGGGCGTGCACCATTCCAGCGTGTTGCTATGCCACGGGTTTCGCCCGACGCGTCGGCCGTTGAACATGCTGGTGATGAAGTTGAAGGCAAAGATCACCTGCACCGCGACCATGGCGATGGCGCAATAGCTCATGAACTCGTTCATGGGCAACAGGTGACGGAACGTTTCGTAGTGGTAAGGATCAGCAAGGCGACGCGGGAAACCGACGGCCCCTAAAATGTGCATGGTGAAGAACGTGCCATTTAGGAACACAAACGTCAGGAAGAAATGAATCTTGCCGAGCGTCTCGTTCATCATCCGCCCAAACATCTTCGGGTACCAGTAATAGATTCCGCCGAACACGGCCATCGCCGTTCCGGCGAACAGCACATAATGGAAGTGGGCGACGATGAAGTAGGTATCGTGAATAAAAATATCAACCGGCGTAGCGGCCATAAAAATTCCGGAAAGCCCGCCGATGATAAACATCGAAACAAATGACAGCGCGTACAGCATCGGCGTGGTGAATTCGATCTTCCCGCCCCAGATGGTTCCCAGCCAATTGAACACCTTCACGGCACTGGGCAGCGCGATCAACATGGTGGCGACCATGAAAGTCATGCCGAGAATCGGGTTCATCCCAGAGACGAACATGTGGTGCCCCCAAACGATAAAGCCCAAGCCGGCGATTCCACTGATGGAATAGACCATTGGCTTGTATCCGAACAGCGGCTTGCGGGCGAACGTGGCGATGATATCGCTGACCATCCCCATCGCCGGCAGAATCATGATGTAAACCGCGGGATGCGAGTAAAACCAAAACAGGTGTTGCCACAAAAGCGGCTGCCCGCCGCCGGAGTACATGGGTGAGTTGTTCACGACCCAGCCGTCGGGGATGAAAAATCCTGTGCCGATCATGCGATCCGTCAGTTGCATGAAGCCCGCGGCGGTGAGAACGGGCAACGCGAACGCTTGCAGGATGGCCGTGATGAACATGCCCCAGATCGTCATCGGCAGGCGGAACATGGTCATGGCGGGAGCCCGCATCATGATGATCGTGGTCAT
>CALBTA010000705.1 GCA_937967755.1 uncultured Planctomycetaceae bacterium
GGGCCACCGTGGTGATTTTCCGTAATTAAAGGGGCCAAATTGTCGTAAGGCGTGTCGCAGCATCGATTTACCGTCGCCCACGCCCTCAATAGTATATGTGTGGTGGCGAAGCCGACAAGCGGGCCGATTTCGACATCGCTCTCCCACCAAACGCAGTGTTGGCATTAAACTTGCACACGCATTCTCACGGCGTATTATTGTGACATTCCTGGCAGTTTTACTTTCGCGGGTTCAACAACCGTGCCGAGCGACGACCCCACCAGCTTGATCACCTACGACGATCGGGCGTTTCGCTAAACGCTCCAAAGCGTTGTTGCCCCGCGCGGCTTCCGCATGCTGCTGGCGGCAAATGGCGAAGAGGCCGTCACGGTCGTCCGCCGCGAGCGGATTCACTTGGTGCTGCTCGACATGCACATGCCCCGGCTGACGGGTTTGGAAAAAGTTCAAGCCGTGCGTGAAACCAACACGAAGTTGCCGTTCGTCTTAATGTCAGCCGCCCTCGACGACAAAATTCGGCGGGAAGCCAAGGACGCCCAGCTTTTCGACGTGTTGGAAAAGCCGGTCGAATTGAACGTCATCACCCATGTCGTCGCCGACGCCTTTCGCCAGACTTACGATTGGGCGGTGATGTAAAGTAGGCCGCGAGTCCCTTCGCGGTCGAGCGAAGGGGTTGATTGTCAGCGATGTAAATCGTACCAACTCGAATCGCCTGAAATGGAACGCGGATCAATTGCGATCCGCGTTTCTGAGTTGGAGACTTTTTAGCGCTTCCGGTCGTCAGGGACTGCCGACCTACTTTATTCCAAGTCCTGGAAGTGCCATTCCCCGCGGGTGACCTGCGCGCCGTTCTCTTCGTAGGTCACGCTCGAATAACCTTGAAAGCACTTCAACAAGTCGGCGGCGGTGTGGATGTACTTCATTACATCATCTGGCCCAGGGCCGCCAAAACCATCCGGTCCGGGGCCTGGCCCGAAATCGTCGTCGAAATCCTGCACTTCAAACTCGCCGCCGAAGTTCATGATCGAGTACTCAATCCAAGGCGTGATGGCATCGACCGTTCTGGCAAAGTTAAAACCGCTGGCGCTGCTTAGCGGCTTGTCCTTGTACTGCGTGATCGGCCCGGATGAAGTAATCGCCGTCTTCTCCAGAATCCGTTTGCTGTGCAGCGGAGCCAATGATAGAACCGCCACACTATCGCTCAGGCCGGCGTTAGGGGCGATCCGTTTATCAATCCCCATGTCTTTCGGCAGCATGTAGTAATAGATCGTGCCTTGCCCAATGTCGCGCTCTTTCGGCGCCGGGATCTCGGTCTTGGGAACTTCATCGGGGTCAAGATCGTGCAGGATTTCCGCGACCTCTTGGGCGACCGCGAAGTACTCCTGGCAGCCTTGCTTGAGCAAATCGGCATCGCTCACGCCCATCAGCATTGCGAATTCCAGCATCGGCAGCGGGTGTGTCGATTCCGGCATTTGGGCGAACCACTGGGTGCTGGTGATTTGAGCATCCAAAATCATGCCGCTCTGCCCGTCCTTCAAAGCGGGCATCAGCATCTCGCGGTTGGCTTTGTCCAAGCGGGTCAGCAGCGGGTCGATGTCGGCACGGAATTTTTGATAGCGCTCCGCGTTCTCGCCACCCTCCTGCTCCGCCATTTGCGTCATGTACCCGTCGGCCTTCTTCAACCACTTCACGGCCAACTCGTAACGCTGCGGGTCGCTCTTTCCCCGAGCAACGTAATACGCAATCGGGCTGCCGCCGAGGTGATTGAGTAGCGTCAACGGCTTGGAACTGTCCAGCAGTTTGTTCTCGGTCCAGTTGTACGTGACCGTATCGAACCCGCGCGGCGAAAACGTCGTGGCGCTCAACATCGCCCCTGCTGCTGGGATTTCGCTTTGAAAATCTTTGGCGAACTCCTTCGCGTCGGCTTCGATGCGAGCCTTAAGCATGCCGTCAATGTCTTCCGGCAGCGCCAGCGGAATGGCGTTGGCCATCGCGGCCAGCGGAGCGACCGAAGCCTCGGTCGTCAGCTCCGCCCCTTCCTTGCTGACGTAGGTGATTGAACGCATCTTCTTGCCTGTCAGGTCGGCCAGTCGGGCGAATTCTTCCCGCGAGCCCAGCCCCTTGCCGTTGCCTAACGTGCCGATCAGTTCGCTCGTCGGGCCGACCGAAAGCAGTAGATAATTGTCCTTCACCCCCAGGCTAATCGCCAATGTCATGCCGCGCAATCTGGTAATCAGGCGATCGTATTTGCCTGGTTCGCCGCTGATTTCGTCTAGCGGCATTTCGTCCCACGGAACCATCGCGCCGTCGAGTTTCAGCGTCGATAGCTTCACACCGCCCACTTCCTCGTCGACCAGCCGGTCTTCCAACTCCGCCTCCGCGAGCTGCGGGCCAAGCTGAAGTTTGATGAAAGAAACCAAGCCAGCCGCCGCTTCGGCATCTTTCACCCGCATGCCGATGACCATCTTCGGAGTGTCCAACTCGTCGCTGCGATCGGCCAGCACGTCGAGCATGCCTTTTAACTGCACCATCGAATCCGGCCCTTCAGCACCCTGGGCCGCGGCCAGCAAACTGCCTTGGGCGTTGGCCTGTTGGTATACCTTCATCAGCCGGGCATAGCTGGAATCGGTGTAGAAGAAGACCTCCTCCGAGATGGCGTCCAGTGCGGTCATGATCAGACCTTTCATCGCGGGATCGCCGGTAGCCTGCTCCCATTGCAGCTTCATGTCGTCGAGCATCGGCTTGACTTCTTCCATGCCCGCGATCTTGGCGTACGCCTTGCTATTGACGATCGCCTCATACACATCATTGTTGTTCAGCAACACGCCGTAAGCCGACGCATCTTCGGGAACCAGCGCCAGCGACGGAACCTGCTCAACAACCGTTTGGGCCTGAACCGCCGCCGTGATGAGCATTTGGCACAAAGCCAGCGCGGCGATGAGAACTGGTAGATAGCTTCGTTTGCAATTGGTCATTGGTTCCCCCGTCGGAAATGTCTGTGTTGGGCTGCCCTAAAATCGCCCGGTAAGGTAGCACGGATCGCCGATCCGTAGCGCCAAGCCACGAAAAGCATTCGCAAATTGTACCCAAATCACCCCGCCCATGTTTCAAGCGAAATCTCCCCCGCAGCGGGGATTTCCGGTTGTCCACTGATTGATTCTTTGCGGGACTTTTTCAATACGTCTTCTGGCTGTCGCGCGCTGACATATTCCGGCATTTATTCAGCGCGCGATAGGGCCCCAAGGGAATCCTCGCAGCGCTGACAAATTCATTTTTTTGTCAGCGCGCCCCCCGCCACCGAGGGACCACTTTTTCAACACCGTAGCCAGCCGTAGCCGCAAGCTGCCAGCTTGCCCGCTAAATCGTTCCACTTCAATTGTCGTCCGCGCGGCTCGCTTCCATACCGCGATCAAAGTCGACGTGAGCTGCCCCTGAACCAGGCTTTCGGACCCGGTGGTGCATTTGCAACACCACCAACTGAACATGTGTTATCATAACCCCTTTCGCCACAACAACTTGCAACGCAACGGTTCAGCCGCACCCCACTTCCAAATGCACCAAAACCGCACATTTCGGGGGTCACTGGTACATTCCCACCATATTTCCAAAGGCATTAGGCGGCGTAGAACGGACCCCCAGGTCCGTACACGCCGACCGCCTAGGAAGACCGGCATACCCATTCATCCGTATAGTATACGCATATCCACATCCCTGTCAAGCGGTTGGTAC
>CALBTA010000706.1 GCA_937967755.1 uncultured Planctomycetaceae bacterium
CCCAGCGATGAATCGCTGGGCTATTTTCGGATGTCCCTACGGGACGATTCAATCGCTCCGCGTTTGACGATCGTTGCGCTGGCGTTTTCCGTTTTCAGTATCCCGAGAAGCGCTCTACGCAATGCGTCGCATTGCGGCTATGGGTAATTCGAGGTCGAAGGTTCACGCTGGTTTTACCATCCCCCTTAACACCTCAATCCCGCGATCAATTGTTTCGTCACTCGCTGCGTAGGAAATTCGGAAGTGCGTGTCTTTGGTGCTGAAGACGTTGCCGGGGATGATGAGTAGGTTGTTTTCAATCGCCCGTTCGACGAACTCTGTGCCGGTTCCCCAGGGGGCTTTGGGGAAGACGTAGAAAGCACCGCCCGGTTTTTCGATCTCGTAGAGATCGCCGATTCCATCGCACAACCGGTCGCGCTTGGCCCGGTAGTCGGCCATCTGCTGGTCAACGGGTACATCCATCGCGGCGGCCCCGGCCCATTGGGCCGGCTGCGGGGCGCAGACGAACGTGAACTGTTGCAGCTTGCTCATCGTGTCGATCACTTCGGCCGGCCCGTGGACGAAGCCTAAACGCCAGCCGGTGATAGCGTGGCTTTTGGAGAACCCGTCGATGACAATCGCCTGATCGTTGAACCGGGCCGGGCTGCCAAAGGGCTGGTCGTAGCAAAAGCGGCTGTAAATCTCGTCAGAGATCAGCGCGATGTTGCGCTCCGCGGCCAGTTGCGCAATCGCCAGTTGGTCTTCGTCGCTGGAGGTGGCACCCGTCGGGTTGCCGGGGCTGTTGGCGATGATCGCCTTGGTGCGCTGCGTGATTTTCTCAGTGACCGCCTCGGCGCTCAGGCGAAAGTCAGGGTAGGTGTCGATCATCACCGGCACGCCGCCGACCATCTTCACCAGCGACGGGTACATCACGAAATAGGGGTCGGCGAAAATCACTTCGTCGCCCGGGTTGACCAGCGTCAACATCGCCAGCACCAGCCCGCCGCTGGTTCCGCTGGAAACAAACACCTTGCGATCACCGTGTCCGTATTGCTCGTCAAGTTGCGCCTGAAGTTTGTCGCGCAGCACCGGCATGCCTTGCGTCAGCGCGTAGCCATTCTTGCCGGATTCAATCGCGTCGATGCACGCCCGGCGAACCGCTTGCGGCACTTCAAAGTGCGGTTGCCCAATCGACAGGTTGATTGGGTCTTTCAGGTTCGCGGCCAGGTCGAAGACACGGCGAATCCCGCTTGACTCGAAGCTGCGGGTGCGGTCGGCGATCCAAGATGTGGTCATGGTTTCGTTTCCTTATTCCTACCGTATCAATCATAAGGGTTGTTCCGCCGCTTGGGAGTGCATCGGGCCAAGCTACATTTGCGTATGTCCGGCCGCCTGAAAAATTACTGCCTGCCCGTTGCCACCGCGTTGGTGATCTTGGCGTGCCTGTATGGGTTCAGCCCGAATTTCCGCTACGCCAGCGGGCCATCCGCCAGCCCGTACGGCGGCGACTTTTTGCAGGAATGGCTCGGCGGGTGGATCGTCAGGGCAGGGG
>CALBTA010000707.1 GCA_937967755.1 uncultured Planctomycetaceae bacterium
ATTTGCGCCAATCCCGCGTTTGGGCGGCCGAATTCTTGAAAATATTTCCGGCCCTGGTGAAAATCCCCAGCCCCACTATTCCGGCCTCTCCCCGCAAATGACTTTAACTAGCCAGATGCTCATGACCCTGAGTCAGCGAAGCGAAGCGCGATGAGGGGATATGAGGATCAAGGTGAGCAACTTGAATTGTTGCTTCGAAAAGCAAACGGGAGCCGTTTGGCTCCCGTTGGTGGATTTTGAACTTAGGGCGGGACGGTAATTCGCTGATGAACGCTTCATCCCGCTGGGCGGGTTACTAACCCGTTCCGCTAGTCCGCTCCATCACCTAGTTAAATCGGTAGTTCCCGTTCGACTTGTCGAAGTCGCGGTCGGTGAAGCCGTTGTTGAGTTTCACGTTCACGTAGGTGTACTCTTCCAACAGCGGCGGGTCTTGGCCTTCGCGGGTGGGCCAGCCGTACGATTCGTAACGGATGGGCATTTGCAATTCGTCGTCAACGTAAATCCGTGCGATGTGGAATTTGAAGTGATCGCGCGGCACTGGGTGAACGCTTTGCATACAAGTACACACGCGGCCGTTGACTTTCACCTTCGGGAAGAGCTTCACTTCGCATTCGTCGTGCTTCATGCTCTCGGTCGCCACGACGATCAGCTTCTTCATCAGATTTTTCATGCCGACCGAAGTGATCGGGTACTTGTTGCCCTTCATCGCCCGGGGGGATTCGGGGTCAAGGCTGACGGTGACTGACGCCTTCAACTGGGCGAGCAAGCCGACACCACCATCGTGCGCGATGAGGTTGCCGCCGTTTTCGCCTTCGACGTAGATCACTTCGCGGCCCTTCACCTCGTCGGGGGCTTGGAAGTTCATGTAGACGCTGAACGGTTCGACCACCGCGCCGCGCTCGTTCTTTTGCTCATGACGAATCTTGGTGTAGATGTACTGATGGCCGTTGAGGACGCCGTCGACACGTTCGCGCTTGACCAGCGTCGCCGAGTAATCTTGCACGTTCTCGTCCATGTGCTTGATCAACTCGTTCGCCCGCGCGACCATCGGGGCGAGCGGATGTTCTTCTTGTTGAGCCTGCGGTTGTTCGTTGCGGACCGGCTGCTGCGCCGTGGCCTGGCGAACGGGAGCGGGCTGGGCTTGCGCGACACGGTAAACCGGTTGCCGCAAGCCGCGCCGGTCTTGGGGGGGCTGTTGGGCGCTCGCATCGTAACTGAAGCTCATCGCCACTACGGCGACGGCCAACAGACTGGGCATTGCGAATCGTTTCATGTTCATGGCAAAATCAGGCTCCGGGGAAAGATTGCCTAACCGGGCAATTCGGTTGTAGGGCGTTTGCGTCGCTGGCGGGAGGGATGTTTTTGCACTTTGGGCAATAAACATGCACCTGCGACATTTGGCGGGCATTACCTTTCCCGCAATTTACCTAATTTGTTGCCCGAGCGGGAGTATTTCGGTGAAAGATTCTGAACTTCAGATCCATGTTGTCGTCTCACCGATCTTCTCCGAGAATGCCTATATTGCCCATTTGCCGGGGGCGGATGCTTGTTTCGTGTTGGATCCAGGCATCGATCCCGAGTCGATTCTGGCGCTGCTCGACGAAAAAGGCCTTGCTCCCCAGGCCATTCTGAACACCCATGGGCACGCCGATCACATCGCTGGCAATGGCCCGTTGAAACAGGCTTACCCCGATTGCCCGCTGGTGATCGGCTCGGGCGATGCCTTCAAGCTGACCGATCCGGTCGCCAATTTATCTTCCCGTCACGGGTACGAACTGATCAGCCCCGAAGCCGACGAACTGGTGAACGAGCCAGAGACCAAAAGCTGGGCCGGCATCGAGCTGGAAATTCTCGACACGCCCGGGCATTCGCCGGGTCACATCGTGTTCGTCTACAAAGGCCAATCGCCTTGGATCGTGTTCGGCGGCGACGTGCTGTTCCAAGGCAGCATCGGGCGCACCGATTTCCCTGACGGAAGTTTCGAAGACTTGGAAAAAGCAATCCACGAAAAGCTATTCACCTTGCCCGACGACACCATCGTACTACCCGGCCACGGCCCGGCCACGACGGTTGGTGTTGAGAAAGAGACGAACCCGTTCGTGGGAGTGCCGGCGGGGTTTCGGGTCGAGGGGAAGATGCCGTAGATCAGTCGTGCAAAGTTATCTCGTTCGAGATTCAGAGAAAAGCAAATGCTCAATTGTTTCTCTGCTGACTCTGTTTCCTCCTGTTCGAAATCAACGGTAGCGACCACTAGTCGACGGATTCAACCTCTTCAACTTGATCGAACTGCCCAATTGTGACGCTGCTGGTACCAAACTCGGTCAGCGTATCCAGCATCTCCACGAAGCACTCAACCGGAGCCGTGCCCAAATCGAGTGACAGTTGGATCAACGAGCCTTCGATGTGCGGGTCATCGCAGAAATGAACTGCGCCGGCGACTTGATCGCCGGACGGGTCGTCTTCACCGAACCATTTCAAATACCAGTTCCGCAAGGCGTGCCACTGTTCGGTTGACGGCTGGCCGGTCGTTTGCAGTTGCAGCCAGTTCCATTGAAACGGTTCGACCGTGACCGTCAGTTCCTGGGTACCCTCGCCGGGCCAACCGAAGGTGAACGGCGCAAACTCCAGCATGTCGTCGGTGTCGACATTGTCCGAGCCGACAATTTCATCGCCCCGCACTTCCACCAGATCGACGCGCAGCGGAATTTCCAACGGCCCGGAGCGGATGATTTCTCCCTCTTCATCACGCAGCGCCGCCTCATGAATGACCATCGCATCGGTCCCCTGCCGCCGCTGGGTCACGGCTTCCAACAAGCGCCGAACATAATGGTTGCGAATTTGTTCCAGCAGTTCGGTGAATTGCATTGCTTACGGCGCGATGGAATAGGCTTCGACTTCAAACGGGTTGTCGCGGTACGGATCTTTGCGTTTTATCCAAAGTACGAGGCTGCAAAGCAAGTAGGCGGGTATGAACAGCGGCCCCCATCGTTGGTATTGCCGGACGTGAACCATTTCGTGCAAGTGGGTCACATCGAGGGCCGCTTCGGTACGGGCGATCACCACGTGGCCCAGCGTCATGGCCGCCGGGTTGCCGGGGAAGCGCTGGAGCAACCACGTCACCGCGCCGCCGTGGAACTCGACGATTCCGGCCTTCGTTCGCACGCTGCCGCGCGTCGCCATGCCCAGCGCGCCAATGAGCAGCCCCAGCAAGGTGTTCGGCGAGGCCCAAAGGTAAGCCAACGCTTGAACGAAATGTCGGAACACTTTAGACATGCAGGCTCATCTTCTCGGCCAACCGCTTGAGGGCCTGGCTGCTGTCGTCTTCGGCAATTTGAACTTGGATCAGACTCATGCCGGATGCGTCGGCCCACGCTTCGTTGAGGGCCTCGTCGAATTCTCCTTCGGTACGCACGCGGTAACCGGTCCCGCCGCCGAGAACCTTCGGCAGCTTCGCGTAGTTCCAACGGTGAATGTCGTTGTAGTCGTAGTCCCCCGCGTGCAGGAACCGCTCCGTTCCATAGCCGCCGTTGTCGAGCACGATGACGATCGGGCAAAAGCCTCGCCGGACGACGTTCGACAGTTCCATGCAGGTCATTTGGAAAGCCCCGTCGCCAATGATCGAAACCACCCGGCAATCATCGCGGGCGACGTGTGCGCCCAAGGTGGCGGGGGCTGCGAAGCCCATCGACGTGTAGTACGCCGGGCTGAGAAATTCCGTCCGCCCGGCGATGGTTAGCTCCGTCGCACCGAACAACGCATCGCCGATATCGGCAATCACGACATTGTTCTCTTCTAGCTGCTGGTTTAACCGCGCGTTCATCCGCGCGATGGTCATCGGCGCATCGGCGTTCAATTCATACGCCGCCTGCCGGCTTCGCAGTGACTCCGGAATCTCGCGCCGCGGCGGAGCAGGTTTCTTCGCGGCCAGTTTCTCCAGAAAATCTTTCAACTGCACGTCGTGATAAAAGTGGTGGCGAATTTGCAATTGTTCGCTGGTGGCGGAAATACAACGCGACGGCTCTAACTCTGCCGTCCAAATGCCCAAGTTCAGATCGGTCATGAAGCACCCGATCATCAACAGGCAATCGCTCGCTTCGACGTACCGGGTCACTTCCTCGTAACCCATCGCCCCTTCGTACAGCCCGATGTGCAACGGGTGCTTCTCACTGATCACGCTCTTGCCGAGAATCGTCGCGGCGATCGGAATCTGCGAACCCTCGGCCAGCGCCAACAGTTGGTCCTGAAGCCCAAAGCGATGGACTTCAACGCCCGCCAGAATCATCGGCCGCTGGCAACTATTGAGCAGCCGCAGCGTTTCGTCGGTCGCCTCTTCCAGGGCGTCTTCGTTGCTGGTCTGCGGCGTGCCGTGGAAGGTGTAGGCGATGCTCGGCACGACATCGACCATGTCGCGGGGAAGTTCCAGGTAGACCGGGCGTTTGAAGCGGGCGCACGTATCCAGCACACGATCGATTTCGTGAAACGCGGTGGCCGGGTCAGTCAGTTCCGCGCCGGCGACGCAAAGTTTTTCGAACACCTCGAACTGCGTGCGGAAGTCGCGAACTTTGTGGTGCAGCAACGGGTTGTTGACCCGTTCGCGCAACCCGGGCGAACCGCTGATCAAGACGACCGGCGACTTTTCGGCATACGCCCCGGCGATGCTGTTGGCGACACTCAACCCGCCCACGCAATAAGTAACAACGACCGCGCCCATGCCGTTGATCCGGGCGTAAGCGTCGGCCGCGTAGCCGGCACAATCTTCCCGCGTGCAGCCAACGGTATTGATCGGGCTGGCTTCCAACATCGAATAGAAATTCAAGATGTAATCGCCGGGAATGCCAAACGTATCACGAATGCCGTAGTCCTGCAGGCGTTTGATCAAATACTGCCCGATGGACATGCCCGTGACCGGCGCGGTGTTGCTCATTTCGTTGCTCCCTCGCGGATAGTTTCCTTGCACAAGCAAGCATACGGGGCGCCAGGCGATTGGGCGAGACGACTGGCTGAATCGGCGGGGCGTTCACTACTGCCGAGGCCGGACACTTGGTAGCTATGGCATAGCGAATATCTAAAACGGTCGCCGACGAGAGTCGCCTCTCACACACAAAAAAACCGCCCCGCCGAACGAGTCGGCGGGGCGGCGAGTAGCTGCTTGATGGAGAGCGCCTGTGTGACGCTGCTATTCCGCCAAACAACCGAGTATGGTGTCGTCGTCGATGCGGCGCTCGAACGCGCGGCCGTAATCGTCCAGACTGCGGCGTTGCCCGACGCTATGCCAAGGGCTGACTTCGGCCAACTCGGGCATGATTTCTACCAGTTGGTCAAACATGTTCTGAGCGGCGCGCCGCAACTCCGGCGTGTCCGCTTCCTCCAAAATGGTGGCGGCGGTTTTCATCACACGGACCATTTGCGCCCGGTGCATCACGGTGCGCGAGAGCGGTTCTTGCTGCTCAACCAACAGGTCGCTAACTGGAACTTCCATCGCGGCCTGCCAGCGGTACAAATCGCTCAACCGCAGATCAGCGTCCGGCTTCTCTTCAGCGATCACCTGCGCAACGTCCACGCCCATCCGGCGGGCCGCCGAACGGATCGAAACGCCCTGTTGCCGGCGGACCTCACCGATGCGGTGCAGCGGGCGTTGATCTGCGTCAACTTGCGCGGGACTCTCCGCCCCGTTGGAATCTGAGATTTCAGACGGTTCTCGCACAAGGACACCGCTAGTGTCGTCAGGAATCTTGTTCATGGTTAGGCACCCTCCCTGTTCACCGAAGTGAACCAATAACAAGGAATGATGGAATAGGAGAGCCAGTGCACATGCGAAGGCCGCCCTTCGCACAATCTGCTTCCGGGATCACCAACGCGCGCAAGGTGGGCGCAGAGGGCGATACCGAAGTCGTGTCGTTCAACGCGCGGTGTTCAGTTAACTGAACGCCCAGCGTCGCCTCTGAGGGTTGAAGATGAGCTACACGGAATTCAGAGGAATGTATGCATGATAAAGCGTGGATCGGTAGTTGGCAACTGTTTTGCGCGCTCAATTTGCCGCAGGCCGTGCACGCTTGCGCGAAAATCGGCGGGTAGGAGTTCCCAGTTTGTATCGAACATCATCGATGACCGCGCGTTACGTTTCCGGCTGCGCCACGCGAAAGTCACTCGCCGAACGCCAGGTCGCGAAGCTGGGTGATGAAGTTCGGCGCGCTGGTCGGCGAGGGGTTGCCGCGATCATCGATTCGGTTCGACAGCGACCGTCCGCGTCTCGTAGGCTTTCGGTACGAAGCTCTCCGCACCATGCGGATGCCGCCTTGCCGGCTGGCGCTTTCTTCCCGCAGCGCCTGGCCCCATTTCATCAATCGCGACATCACCTTCGATTCGGCCGGTAGGTGGTTATCGGCCGCCGGCGTCGCCAACTGATCCAGGTCTTGCCCCGTTCCGATTCGCCACAGACGCCGCATTTCGCTGACTTGGATGTCGCATTCGGGCGGTATGATCATGATGATCGAACCCGCGGTCATCTGCACGCCGGTGTGAATCGCCTCGTCGATGCCGCGAGGCGTATGGTGACGGGCCACCAGCACTTGCGGGTATTGCAGCGCCAAATCGCAAGCGATTTCCTCAGTACCGTCGTCGCTGCCATCGTCGATGATCGCAATCTCGCATTGGCGAGTCAGTTCGACGGCGATTTCAAGCGTGCGGCCGACGGCTTCAATCAACGCATGTTGCGCATTGTAAACGGGCAATAAGATGGCGAGCGAATCTTTCACAGGCGGGACCACTCATCAAAAAAGCGCAGGAGGTTTCAGGATAGTGTCATCATTCGGAACGGCGGCCCATCCTGCTGCAAATTTGGCGGGAATCGTCGTGTTGGAAGTTTGATAACGCCCAGTCAGGTCGTTCCGATAGCACCCGTCGTGCGACAACTGCCGTGGTGTTGCAGTTGGGGTCGCGCCGGTAAAATCGCTTGGTAGCGGGGCTTCCAACTGCCGGGTGTAGCGGGGGCTTCTAGCCACCGTGAAAGAGTTGTCGAACGAATGACGCGGTGGCTGGTAGCCCCGCCGCAAAACGCACCGATGTCCCAACCATCTGAAAACGTCCCCGACTTCACGCGCAACGACGGCTTGCTGCCGGCGATCGCCCAAGATGCGGAATCGGGCGAGGTATTGATGTTGGCGTGGATGAACCGAGAAGCGTTCGACGAAACCCAAAAGACGGGTAAAGCGGTTTACTTCAGCCGCAGCCGCGGCAAACTTTGGCGAAAGGGCGAAGAGAGCGGCCACGTTCAAACAGTCGTCGGCATTTTTGTGGACTGCGATGCGGATACGATCTTACTCAAAGTCAGTCAGCAAGGAGCCGCCTGCCACGAAGGCTATCGAACTTGTTTCTTCCGCGAAGTCGACGGTGAGAAAGTCAGCGTCGTTGAAGAGCGGTTGGTTGACCCGAAGGATGTTTATAAGTAGCGGGGCTTCCAGCCACCGCAAAGCCAACAATAGCGCACGGTGGCTAGAAGCCCCCGCTACGAAGAAAAAGGAACTTTTGATGAGTGCCGATGCCAAAATCGCCGAATTGAGTCTCGAACTTCCCCCCGCACCCAAGGCGATGGGTGTTTATAAACCGATCGTGGTGGCCGGTAATATCGCTTATCTCTCTGGGCACGGGCCGTTGAAATCCGATAAGTCGTTGCTGACCGGCCGCGTGGGTGACCAGGTAGATCAACAGGCGGGATACGACGCGGCCAGGCAAACCGGGCTGGCGATGTTGGCGACCATGAAGGCCGAACTGGGAAGCCTCGACCGCGTTCAGCGAGTCGTCAAACTGTTAGGCATGGTCAATTGCACGCCCGATTTCGAGAATCACCCGGCGGTCATCAACGGGTGCAGCGAACTATTCGCAGAGGTCTTCGGCGAAGAGACCGGCGTCGGCGCCCGCAGCGCCGTCGGCATGGGATCCTTGCCCGGCAACATCACTGTCGAGATCGAGGGAATCTTTGAAATTGCCTAGCGCACCCCACGACACTCCGCTCCACAATCCACATTAAGAAGCAGCCTTGGTGAAGGTCCGCTCGACGAACGTGGTATCGATCGTCCCATCGACGAACGCCGAATGGGTCAAAATCTTTTTGTGGAAGGGAACGGTCGTCTTGATGCCTTGAATGTCTAGCTCGTCCAAGGCTTGCAGCATGCCTCCGATGGCGGCGCGGCGGTTCTCTGCGGGGTCGTCCGAGACATGCTTGTGGACGATCAGCTTGCCGATCATCGAATCGTAAAACGGCGGCACGGAGTACCCCGCGTGAACGTGCGAATCGAACCGCACGCCAAACCCGCCGGGGGTAAACATGCTGGCAATCTTGCCGGGCGAAGGGCGGAAGCCGTGCTCGCTGTCCTCGGCGTTGATGCGGCATTCAATCACGTGCCCCTTGGCCTTGATCGCCGC
>CALBTA010000708.1 GCA_937967755.1 uncultured Planctomycetaceae bacterium
ATCGAACAAGACGAAACGAGCGAAGTGGAAAACCGATGATTCAGCAAACCAACCTATGTCACCCCGCCAAGACCGCCGGCTATCTCGCGGATGCGTTGACCGCTGAGGAAGAGTCCGCGTTCTTGGATCATCTAGACGGGTGTACCGCATGCCAAGATCACTTACAATCGGCGGCTGGTTCCCAAGAGCAATGGCGCGAAGTTGCCCGGGCCTTTGCACCCAACCAGTTCGACGACTTTATCAGCCCAGACGCCGTAGGCGGAGCGGAGACGGAAGAGGCAACCCAAGCGGCAGCCTGGGCGCGGACCATTCTCAGCCCATCGGACGACCCCGTGATGCTGGGCCGCATCGGCGCGTTTGAAGTTTCCGGTTGCGTCGGCGTCGGCGGAATGGGCGTCGTCTTCAAGGCTCGCGACCCGGCGCTGGACCGTTACGTCGCGGTCAAGGCGCTGGCACCGCATTTGGCGTCCTCTTCGTCAGCCCGCGAACGCTTCGCCCGCGAGGCGAAAGCGGCAGCGGCAGTGGTGCACGACAACGTGATTGCGATTCATCAAGTCTCGCAGTGGCAAGGCATGCCATACCTGGTGATGCCGTATTTGACAGGGCCTTCGCTGCAACAGCGGCTGGATCGTGAAGGGGCGATGGAAATTGCCGAAGCCCTGCGGGTGGCACTGCAAGTCGCCCAAGGCCTGGCCGCCGCCCACGCCCAAGGCCTCGTTCATCGAGACATCAAGCCTTCCAACATTCTGCTATGCGGAGATACCGAACGGGCGATCCTGACGGACTTCGGCCTGGCGCGGGCCGCAGATGACGCAACGTTGACCCGCGCCGGAGCGTTGGCGGGCACACCGCAATACATGTCGCCGGAACAAGCGCGGGGCGAGACGGTCGAGGCCAGCAGCGACCTGTTCAGCCTGGGCAGCGTGTTCTTCGCGATGCTGACGGGCGCTCCGCCGGTGAGCGACGAAGGCGGTTTGGAAACCATCCAGCAAATCGCCGCTTCGCCACCGCCGCGACTGCGCGAGCTGCGGCCCGACTTACCCGCCTGGCTGGAGCGGCTGGTTTCGCTGTTGCACGCATTCGATGCACAAGATCGTATCGCATCGGCTGAAGAGGCTGCGCGTTTGATCTCCGCCGCGCTGGCTCACGTCCAGCAGCCAGAGACCAATGCGTTGCCGCAGCGGCTGACTTCGGCGCAAGAAAATCGGCGTTCGCCGGGAAAGATCGTGGCAACTCTAGGAGCTGTGGTCGCCGTCATGGCGCTCGCGTTGTTCTTGCTGATTGGTGGATCCGACGGCCGCACAATTGAAGCGAAAAGCGCGTCACAAGCTGACGTGCAGGCGGCCGTGGATGAAGCGACTGATGGTGACACAGTGATTGTGCCGGCCGGAGTTGCCACTTGGACACGGCCCGTCCGCATCGAGAACAAGAGCATCACGCTCCAGGGAGCTGGCCACGCGAAGACCAAAGTCCACGGCGAAACCGAAGGCCCGCACGCCGTGCTGTTGATGGTCAAAGCCAACAACGATTCGCCGCTGCGCATCACCGGGTTTTCGTTCGAACCTGAAGATGTCCAAAAGGACAGCAACCAAGGCTTGATTTCCATCCGGGGTACTTGCCGGAGGTGGCGGATCGATCATTGCCGGTTCGAGAATTTGCGCGGCATCGGCATAGAAGTGTGGAACTCGGATGACACTTACGGTTTGATTGATCACTGTGAATTTACAACTCGCCCCAGCCGGGCCGCCTTGGGTGTGGTGGTTCGCGGGTCGGGTGACATGTCGTGGCAGCAGCCGCTGGCATTGGGTACAGACAAAGCGGTCTACGTCGAGGACTGCAAGTTCGATTGGAAGACGCAGCGCTCGGGCGCGTTGGCCGCGGCCGACGGCGCGCGGTACGTCTTTCGCCACAACGAAGTATCCGGGACGTGGGTCGCCCATGGCGGTATCACGGCGCACTACCGGGCCGCGTTTAGCGGAGAGATTTACGGCAACACCTTTCACGATGGCCGGGTCAACGCTTGGACGGCGGTGGAGTTTCTCGGCGGCACAGGTGTGATTTTTAACAATGCGATCAGCCGCAAGATCGACAGCGTGTGCGTGATGCAGAACATCCGTTCCGTGGAGGAAGGTGCCCATCGATTTGGCAAGCGGGGCATCGCCGACGGCTCGAACCCGCTGGACGGAAACGAGAAACCCAACGGCTACCCGTGTTGCGATCAGGTCGGCCGTTCGACTGACACTGGGCTTGGCACGGCACAGAAGCACCAACCGCTATACTTTTGGGAGAACGAGCGTCTCGACGAAACGCCTGCCCCGGTCCGAGTGCAGCATGGCAAGCAACACATCCACGCCGAATGTGATTACTACGTAACGCCCAGCGCCAAGCCCGACTACGAACCGTTCACCTACCCCCACCCGTTGACTCAGAAATAGTAGTAGGCACGCTCCGCGTGCCGTAACTGTGCAAGGAATCGGGACATTTCAGCGGACGGTACAGGGACTGTGCCTGCTACGTTGAACTTTCAAACATGTCTTTAGTCGAGCGCCAGCCGCCAGCTAACCATGAATAAACCCCAATCGAATACAAAGATCACGTGCGGCTTGTTGTTCGCCTGGATCGTCTTGCCGGCTCTGTTGTTGAGCGAAGCCGGCGAGGCGCAAACGCGAACCATGCGCGGCACGCGGATCGAACCGTTCCTGACGAAGCATTGCATCGATTGCCACTCGGGCGCGGACGCAGAGGCCGAGATGGACCTGGAATCGATGTCGATCAATCTGCACGACGCCCGAGTCCGCGAGCGCTGGGTCTACCTGCACGATCGGGTTGCCCAAGGCGAGATGCCGCCGGACTCGGCCGACGGACCCGACGAGGAATCGAAAGCGGCGTTCCTGAAATCTTTGGCCACGGCGCTGACACGCGCCGACCAATCCCAT
Organism: uncultured Planctomycetaceae bacterium; assembly: GCA_937967755.1. Lineage (GTDB taxonomy): Bacteria > Planctomycetota > Planctomycetia > Pirellulales > Pirellulaceae > CALBTA01. Next base: position 2,937 of record CALBTA010000708.1, read on the forward strand.
CGCGAGGTTGTGTTGCGGCGGCTCAACGGCCGGGAGTACGAGAACACCGTCCGCGACCTGTTTGGAATCTATCTCGACGTGTCAACCATCCTCATCGACGACGGTAAGCAAACCGGGTTCGACAACGTTGGTTCCGATTTGTCGGTCTCGGGAGAGCAGATGCAACTATACCTTGAAGCTGCCGACGAAGTGTTGGATCAGGTTTTCGGCCCGCCGCGTCAGCCCGCCCGTTTTCACCGCGCCGTGCCGTTCGCAGAGATCCGTTCCGCCCGTGAACGCGCCGACATCTTGACCGAAGAAGGGGGCACGATGTTCGGCAGGCGGCTAGTGCCGATGTGGGCTGTTAGCCTGCCCCGCGCTGGCCTGTACCGGGTAAAGATTCGGGCTAAAGCTGTGCAAAGCGACGAACCGCTTGTGATGCGGGTTAGCGCTCTGGTCGGTGGTTCGCTGGTCTCGCGCGATGTCGGATTCTACGAGTTTCCGCCCGACAAGATGACGACGGTCGAATTCACCGACCGGGCGGGCAAACAAGACCGCTACCAGATGTCGTACGATGCGGGCTACCCGTTTTGGGAGTTGAACGCCGACGGGTACACCGGCCCTGGGTTGTTCATCGAAGGCATCGAAATTGAAGGTCCGGTCGAACCATGGCCGCCGGCGAGCCGCCAGGCGCTGTTGGGCGACCTGGATGTGGCCAGCGCGACCCTAAGTGATGCAAAGGCAATTCTTGAACTCCTGTTGCCACGCGCCTTCCGCCGCCCGATTGGCGACGACGACCTGGCTCCCTACCTCGCCTTAGCGGAACAAGCATCGAAAGAGGGGCACGGGTTTGAAGCTTCGCTACGCCGCGCGCTGCAAGGCGTGTTGTGTTCGCCGGAATTCCTATATTTGGAAGAGACGCCGTTGGCGGTCAACGATGATCGTCATGCTGATTCAGAACAACCGGCGCGGATCAACGACTTCGCATTGGCTTCGCGATTGTCGTACTTCTTATGGAGTTCCATGCCCGATGACGAGTTGTTTCAACTTGCCAGGCGCGGCGAATTAAGAGAACCCAAGGTGCTTCGCGAGCAAGTTGAAAGGATGCTCGGCGATCCGAAGTCGCGGCGGTTCGTGCAAGATTTTTCTGACCAGTGGCTGCGCCTGCGGGACATTGACTTCACGTCGCCGGATTTCAATCTGTACCCGGAGTACCAACCGCTGCTCCGGCAATCGATGCTGGATGAAACGCACGCCTTTTTCGCGGAGGTTTTGGAGCACGACCTGAGCGTTCAGAATTTCGTCGACTCCGACTTCGCCATGCTGAACCAGGCCATGGCAGAGCACTATAGCATTGATGGCGTCAAGGGCCTGAAAATTCGCCGCGTTGAATTGCCGGCGGACTCTGTGCGCGGCGGCGTATTAACACACGCCAGCGTGTTGAAGGTTTCAGCCGATGGAACGCGGACTTCGCCTGTGCTACGCGGGGCTTGGGTGTTGGAACATCTGTACGGCAACCCGCCGCCCCCGCCGCCTGCATCGGTCTCCGCAATCGAGCCGGACTTGCGCGGGGCGACGACCGTTCGCGAGCAACTAGCCAAGCACCGCTCGGACCAAAGTTGCAACCGTTGCCACCGCAACATTGATCCACCCGGCTTCGCTTTGGAGAGTTTTGACGTGATCGGCAAAGAGCGAACCTGGTCGCGAACACGCAACGGTAAGTGGTTTCGCCAGCAGGTCCATCCGCATTCGGAAACCAACGTGCCCTACCGGCGGGGACCCGATGTCGATCCCTCGGGCGTCACGCCGGATGGCCGCAAGTTTGCCGGCATTACTCAGTACAAACAATTGCTGCTGGAAGACGAGACGGCAATGGCGCATTCGTTGGCGCGGCAATTGTTGAGCTACGCGCTGGGCCGCAAGCTTGGATTTTCCGATCGGCCCGACGTGGACCGCATCGTCGCCGCGGCGAAGCCGAACGAATACGGGCTGCGTTCCATCGTTCACGAAGTCGTGCAGAGCGAGCCGTTTCGCAGTCCTTAAAGTAGTAGGCACGCTCCGCGTGCCGTAACTGAGCAATGAATCCGGACGTTTCGGCGAACGGCACAGGAAACTGGATCACACCACAGCCATTAGCTATTCGCAGAGGTCAACATGAACAGAAGAATCACGCGGCGAACGATGCTTCGCGGTGCCGGTGTGGCGGTTGCCTTGCCGGCGTTACAATGCATGGTGCCAGCAACTGCTGCGCAGACCGTTCAGCCCGTGCCCCGACGGATGGTTGCGATCAACTTTGAACTTTCTTTTCACCCGCCGAATCTGATTCCCGAGCAATCCGGCCGAGAATATGAATCAACGCCGTATTTGAAGCACTTGGAGGATCTTCGCAACGACTTCACGGTCATCTCCGGCACGACGCACCCCGAGGTCGACGGCGGCCACGCGGCGAACGTTTCCTGGCTATCGGGTGCTCCGCACCCTGGGGCGGCGAACTTCCGCAATTCGATCTCGGTCGATCAACTTGCCGCCCGGCATTTCGGCGATCAGACGCGGTTCGCTTCCCGGCAGATGGGCCGCGGCATCTCGGTTTCACGCAACGGCGTGAGCGTGCCCGGCGATGCTTCGCCCGCCAGCCATTTCCGCGATATGTTCATCGAAGGGCGGCCCGACCAAAAGAAGCAGCAGATTCAACGCTTGCGCCAAGGGCAAAGCGTGCTGGATGCCGTGGGCGAATCGGCCCGGCGGATGCAACAGCGGGTCGGCAAGCTCGACCGCGAAAAACTAGACGAGTACTTTTCTGCCGTCCGCGATGCCGAGCGTTCTTTGCACAAGGCCCAGCAGTGGCAGCACAAACCCAAACCGGAAGTCGACGCCCAGCCGCCTGGTCCGCTGCGCAGCCAAGCGATGGTGCGCGAGAAGGCACAGCAGATTTACGATGTCATGTTTCTCGCCCTGCAGACTGACTCGACGCGGTTGATAACCTACCCTATCGTCGATGGCCACTACGTGCCCGTGCTGCAAGGTGTATCGCAGGAATACCACAATCTATCCCACCACGGCAAAGACCCCGACAAGCTAAAGCAACTGGCCATCGTGGAATCGGAGTACATCAAGCTGTTCGGCGATTTCCTCCGACGGTTGAAGGGCACGGCCGAAGGCGAATCGAACCTGCTGGAGCGCACGATGGTGCTGATGGGTTCGCACATGCATAGCGGTAACCACAACAACCAGAACTTGCCCATCGTGCTGGCCGGGGGCGGTTTCAAGCATGGACAGCACCTGGCGTTTGATCAGCAAGACAACACGCCGTTGTGCAATCTGTATGTGACCATGCTACAGCGGCTGGGGATCGAGGTGGACCAATTCGCCACCAGCACTGGGACGCTTTCGGGGCTGGAGCCCGCGACCTAACGTAGCCGTTCCGCACAGACTGGAATTTGAAATGTTAGGCAATTGACCGGGAGATTTGTGGAGCAGCACGGAGGGTTGAAATATGATGGCAGATGTAGAGGTGTCAATACGGCACGCTCTGGTTCGTAACAAGCAGAACTTTTCGCCGGCGCAGCACGCGGCGAGGTCTCTGCCACGTCTGCCTCCATGAAATCCCGAGCCGCGCTTCGATGCCTACATTCTCCGACGTTCACTGCCACTTGTGCGCAGGCTTGGATGACGGGCCGCCGACAATGGAAGAGGCGGTTTCGATGTGCCAATTGGCGGCGCAGCATGGTACGGGCAGAGTGACGGCCGTATCGCATCAAAACGACCAATGGCCCAGAGCAAACCGCGCTTCGATTCTTTCGGCATGCGCGGAACTGAGGCAGCGGCTGAGCGAAGCCCGCATAGATTTAGAAGTCGTGCCGGCCGGCGAGGTATTGCTCGATCCCGATTTGAAAACCAGGTTGAACGACGGCGAACTGCTGACCATCGGCGATCACGGCAAGCACCTGTTGGTTGAGTTTCCGCCGTCGTTTTCGGTGGATGTTTCGCCGCTGTTTCGCCAGTTGATCGACCTGGGTGTTCGCCCGGTGTTAGCTCACCCCGAACGATACGAACACCTGGTCGCCCAGTCTGGGGCAATCGAGGCGCTGATAGAAAGTGGTGCGCTGATGCAGGTAAACGCCGGCAGCGTTACCGGCGGCTCACTCCGACGGCAAAAAGTGATCCAAGATTGGTTCCAGCGTGGGATTGTGCATCTCATCGGTTCCGACGGTCACCGGTTGACGCGCCGCAAGCCGGTAGTTGACGAAGCGTTTAAGGTTGTGAACCGATGGATTGGGAAGGAGCAGGCCGAAGCAATTTTCTGCACCAACGGAGCGGCCATCCTCGAAGGCAAGCAGCTTCACCCGCCGCCCCCGCGGCCCCGAAAAAAGAAGCGACTCGGCTGGTTCTAAAACGACGGCCGAAAGCAATCAGTTGGGGGTATTCCGTGCCGCGGCATCCATCAAATCAAGCAATTGCCGCGCATCCGCCCGGGCGCGGGGTTGACCCATCAGCAAATTCAGTTCGCGCCGCGCTTCGCGTTCCCTGCCAGAATCGTGTAAGAACTCGGCGTACTCCAACCGCCAATCATTGCGAAGCTCACTTGATTGCAACGCCAGGCGGTAAGCGGCCACCGCCGGCTCAACCTGGCCGAATTCGCGGTGGATTTGGGCCTTTGCATGAAGCTGTTCGGCCGATAACTCGCCCGGCTCCCCGTCGAGCAACGCCAGCGCCTGCTGCAGGTATTCGCGTCGCGGTTGCACGTGTTCAGTTTCAGTCGGGCGAGGAAACAGGTGATCCGCCGCGGCGACAATCGTCTCGGGCTGTGTGGGAAGCACCTGCTTGAGAACATCCTCCGGCGTGAGCCGTCGCGCGGATTGGTGCAAGATCGAAACCAGATGGCGATCAGAAAGCGACAAGCTAAGTTGCCAACTCTTCCAGGCTTCCTCAGGCGAATTCTCAATTTCCTCAACGCCGCATAGGTACCACAACGTGGCATCGGCCGGGCAGATTTGTTTCGCCCGTTGCAGATAGCGGTGTTGGGGTTCAATGTCGGCGAACGCATCGGCGTACGTCGTCAACCGAATGTGTGGTAGCGGCAACAGCGGGCATAGGTCGCGCGCGTGCCGCATTTGCGTCATCGCCGGGTGCAAGTGGTCGGCCTCCAACAGCGCCCGCTGGCGGCGCGAGATTCCATAAGCGGGAAGCCGCAGTTCGTACGCGTCGATATGAGCTTGCGCCAGTTCAAATCGAACGTCAGCATCACCCGGCGCGAATCGGGTGACTTCGTTCAAGATCTCGATCCGGCGCTGGCAACTCGCCAGGTCGCCAATCGCTTGCAATCGGCGCACCGATTCCATCGAACGCGCGACCGCGACGATTCGGGCGTTCTCATGAAAGATCACGGCGCAGAACAGCGCTGCGCAGCATGCCGCTATTACTGGCGCAAGACCTCCCCGCGCGGGCGATGCCAGCTCTGGCGAGCGTGCGGTTTGGTGCCGTCGGCGCTTCCTTCTCGGCGCAGCCGGTGGCTGTTGCGCGGCTGGCTGACGACGCCGCAGGTCGCCAATGCCGGAAGCCTGGGCTGTAATGATAGCCGTCAGCAGCGCGATGGCTGGGATGTGAATGCCGAACTCGCCAATGCTGTGCAGGCTGATGCTTAACACGCAGAACAACAAGCCAATTCCCATGCCCGAGCACGAGCGGCTTGGGTGCTTTGCGAACACGCGAAAGCAGAAGCGAATCGCAACAGCGACGGCAGTGACGAGCAGCAGCAGTTGCACCAGCCCGCCTTCGATCCACGCTTCCAAATATTCGTTGTGTGCATGCACGTAGCCGACTCCCGCATCGTCGGCTTCGTGTAGGAACATGGATTCGATGTAGGGAAGTCCGCCCATTCCGCAACCAAAAGCGGGAAACCTGGCGAGCAGCGGCAACGAGTTTTCCCACAGAGCGAGACGGCCCGCTTCCAAATTCTCTATGTCCGATAGCGTCGCTAACCGGGTCGTGACCGTGCTCCATCCGAGCATGGCAACAAGAGGAACAACCAGCGCCAGAGAAACCGCCAATCCGACCATCCCTGTGCTGCGCCGGCTGGCCTTGCCCAAGAGCAGTACTCCTGTGCAGATTACCGCCGCTGCGACCGCGGCTAAGAATCCGCCACGCGAAAGGCTGAACAGCGTTGCACTGAGCATCAGGCCGAGCGCGACCGTGATCCACATGGTGCGGCTGTCTTGAAATATCGAAAGGACTGTTCGCATTGCCGGCGAGTGATTTCGCGCCGCACTGCGGGACGACGGCTCTCCGCGAAGGCGGAATTGCCGACTGAAAAGCAAACCCAACCCCAACCCAAAGCACAAGTTGTTGTACATGGCGAAGTGATTGCGGTTGACGAACGGCCCGAACACCTGGCCCTGTGAGGGGACGCTCCAGTAAAGCGTTGAACTGTCTGGCGTTGTAAAGAATTGGGCAATCGCAAAGATCGAAAGCGCACAACCATTGACCACCGCGACGACCGCCAGGCGGTTGAGTGAAGCAGGCGTGCCAAGGTTGTTGCGTATCACCAAAAACAGCAACAGGACAGCGAGGAAACGGATCAGCCAAATGCGAGTCGCGTGCGGGTAAAGGCTAATTGTTGAAGCCACTGGGCCGGGGGCAGGCGTGTAACCTTCGCCTGGCAAAAGTTCTCGTTCAGCAGGAAGGAGGTCCGCGTACAGGGTTGACGCACCGGGTGAAAGCAAATTGAGAGCGGCATCGGGCAGCGGCGTGATTTGCAGGATGCCTAGCAAGAACATCGCCGCCATGCAAATGGTGATCGGGCAAGCCACGATTGAAAACCGCCACGTGACCAACGCGCGCAAACCCCATAGCGCGACTAGCGCCGCCACGCCTAGGCTCAGGTAGAACTCAAACCGAGGCCCGACCATTCCAAACAGCCAGGGTGAGACCAAAACCATCGCCAACAGCAACACTTCCATCGCCACCTTCAGCACCTTGTCGATGGAAGAAAGTTGCGCTCCTCGGTGGGCAGATTCTGATTGCGGTTCAGAGAGTTTGGGTGGGTCTGTCTTTGCCATGAAGTTGAATTGCCGGGCGAAGGCTGCCGCTTCACAAAAAAACGGGAACAGCCAATATCGGCTGAACCCGTTTGATAAATCGGGAACAAGTTACTCAGTGGGCAACGTTAGTCAGCACCACCGCCGTTCATTCCGCCTCCGTTCATTGCCATCATCATCGGTTGGGTCGGCGATTGAACGACGACAACCGGTTGCACGATGATCACTTCCCGAACGACGACCACCACACGGCGCGGAACGTCGGGAATCGTAGGCGTGGTCGGTTGAGGAACGGTTGGTTTCTGCGGAGCCGGGTTGGGAGTCGGGTTCTGCACGACCGGCGTGGGGAAAGTTGGAACGGGTGCGAACAGTTGGGTCAGGAAACTCTTAAAGAACGCATCGTGGAAACCGAAGCTGCTAAAGACGCGGACGAAGATGAAGTGGTTCGGAGCGGGTGCGAAGAACGCACTGTGGAACGGTCCACCGAAACCGCCAAATCCGAAACCGCCATGGCCGAAGCCAAAGCCGCCTTGACCAAACCCGAAACCGCCGTGGCCGAAACCACTGTGGCCGAAACCACCGAATCCAGTGTGACCGAAGCCGCCGAAGCCAAAGCCTGGATGGCCGAATCCACCCATGCCGAAGCCGGGATGCACAAATCCAAACCCGTGCCCGCCGAAGCCACCCTGTGCGAACCCGCCCTGGCTGACGTTGGAGCTGCTTCCGCCCGTAGCATTGCTGCTGGTGTTGGAAGCGTTCACGTTCTTAAAGCCCGCGTTGCTAAAACCACCGCTGCCGAAGTTCCCGCCGCCACTACCTCGCTTCACGAAGCCGCGATTGCGACGACCGTGGCCACCGCGGGTGAATGAGCGCCCGGTGTTGAAGTTGCTGCTATTGAACCCGTGGAAGAAACCTTGGTTGTTTCCCGCTTGGGCCAGACTGCGATTTGAAAATGCGTGGGCGTTGTTATTCGAGAAACCACCTTTGTTGTGGAAACCGTTGGCTGCGACGACGCTGTTGAATCGCTTGCCGGCTCCGTGGCGTTTGACGAACGACTTGTCCGCGCCGCCACCTTGTTGTTGGTGGGCTTTCGGATCGCGGGCCAACCTACGAAGTTCCTTCACTTCTTCCTTCGAACGCCGGCGCGTGTTGTTCTTCAAGTTGGCCTTTCTCTTTTTTCGCTTTGAGAAAGTTGTATACCGCCAATCATCTAGGGTAACTGCGTCGGCGGAACTCGCGAGGTCTTCTTCACCCGCGCCGCGTTCTACATGCACAAACTCTTGTTGCCCCTCGGTTGAAAATGAGGCAGACGATTCCGACGCCCACGGGCCGAAGTACGCAACGGTTGCGAATGCAACTGCTGCTAGCAGGAGGGAAGGAAACCACTTCCGAGCGATCGTTGCTGATGCCATCATGTCTTTCCTTAGTACCATGGAGCTAAGCTCAAGGAGTTAAACTGGGCGATATTCTAATGGTTCAAAATAGGTCGTCAACAATGGATAGGTGGAATTCGTAGAATTTAACGAGCGATCTGAAAATTGGTGAGACCACTTGCTGTTATCGGTCATCGATGCGCCTCTGTGTTTTCTAGAATCCACGCATATTCCGGCATTTTAAGCAGGTTTTTGATCGGAGTGATGTGGCAGAAATAGGCTTTGCCACCAGAGATTCCGCTGGCGATTCCGATCAGATTCGACTGCGCATCTAACAGCGCCCCTCCAGATTGCCCATATTCCACACTCTGATCAATCTCCCACACAAACCGAGGGTGAGCCTCGCTGGACTCGCGAATCACCGCAGAACGGGCGACGGTCTCAGTGGCGGTTGGCGGCTGGCTTCCCCGGCAACCGAAAGCGGTGACGGGAAATTCCTCGCCAGCGGGCGGCTCTATCGCCGCGATGGCTGGAGCAGTCACCCTCAAATCTTCGCCCGTCAATACACGGACGAGCGCCACATCGTTCGGCGCATCTTGAGCCAACTCCTTCACAATTGGGAAAGACCCAACGGAACTGCCGGAACGCTTCGAGAAGAAGTGAACCTCTAAATCATCTGATCCATTCACCACGTGGGCGGCTGTCAAAATGTACGCGAAGCCCGCCTGCTGCGCGACGACCGCACCGCTGCCCGTCGACCCATCTGCCGGGTCAACGATCCGCACAGTGAAATCGACAGCATCGGTCGTCTGTCGGTTCGTAAGCGTCGGAACACGTCCCTGCTGCTCGTTGGAATTATCCGCAGCACCCGTCACATTGACGTTCGTTGGACCGTAACCGCTTTCAACATCGGGCCGGCGTTCAGCCTCTACGACTGATAGCACAGAGAATACAACGGCCCCCAGCGCCGCGAAATAGACTGCCGGTTGCCACCTGGGCAAGGATTCTCGCTTCAAACACTCAGACAGCAGTGCGAACGCTGCGAACGAAGAGTGTGCGGCAACACGAAGGTAGTCTATCGTTGGCTGCCGGCATTCGACCAACGCCAACGCCAACGCCCCGGTTCCTGCCAGCCGCACTAGCCACCGGACGATGTGTGAATTCGAAGCGGGCGCGCTACCCCAAATCGTGGTCGCACCGGCAATTACGATCGCTCATTAAGC
>CALBTA010000709.1 GCA_937967755.1 uncultured Planctomycetaceae bacterium
GGAGTCACCTCGCGGTGGTCGCGAACCGATTTGATAAAGGAGATCGTCGATCCCAACCGCAACGTGATGCCGCAGTTCATGACCAGTCGGCTGGAGACCAGCGAGGGCAAGGTCTATCACGGCGTTCCGGTCTACGCATCGCCCGACGGCACGCTGCTGCAAACCGGCCCCAACGAAACGATCCGCATCGCCGGACCCGAAGTCGTCAGCATCACCAAAAGCCGAACGTCGCTGATGCCCACCGGCTTGCTGCGCGATTTGGGCGACGAAGACATCGCCAATCTGTACGCCTATTTGAAGACGCTGACGGCCAAACCGTAACGTGGCAACAAGCTGCCAGCTTGTTAGCCGAAATGGCTGGATAGTGTTTGAACGTTGGTAGCGAATGCCGAGTTCCCATCATCCAACTCCGCGAAGACCGGCTTAGTTCACAAGCTGGCAGCTTGTGACTACGGGGTCTCACTCACCAACGCGAAATCCTTCGAAATCGATCGGCTGCCTGATGGAACTTCCACGGTCAGCCCGCTGGTTCCGGCGTTGGTGTATTTTTCCGGAATGAAACTAACCGGTTCAACGTCTTCCATGTTGGGCGAGACTTCCCAGCAATGCACGGCCACTTTATAGTTGCCCGGGACCAACCCATCGCCCTCTTCAAAACTTCCCGCCGAGTAACTGCCATCGGCTTTGAAGTTCGCCGTGCCTGGCCGCAGCGGGGAACCCTCGGCAGCCGAAGCCGGCGTGAAGTACAACGTACCCGGTCCCGGCATCGCCCCGCCGTCGAGCGTAACTTTACCGCTGACGCTGACCTGTTCGACATCCCGTCCACCGCAACCTGAAAACGAGAACAGGCAGCAAAAGGATACGACTACCAGCAAAGACCAATAACGCAGGCGTTGAAGTGTCATGCTCTATTCCGATTCATCAGACGATTTTTAACAAACCATTTAAGCACGATCTTAGCCGATTCACGGAAAGGGAACAGAGCCGTACTCGAAACGTGACGGGTATGACGGACACTGCGCTGCTTGGACGGTTCGTCGGGTTTTTCACGAGCTAAAGGTTGGCTCAACGCGCCATATCTTGGAATCCACTTCGTCACGTATCACGCGTTGGTACAACGTGTCACGCTCTACCGGTTCGCGCCCCGCTTCCACGATCAGGCGGCGAATGTCTTCCACTGACATGATCTCCGGCGTGGTCGCGCCGGCGTCGTGGTAGATCAGTTCGTGCCGTACGGTCCCATCCAGGTCGTCGGCCCCGTAAGACAACGCGGTTTGTGCCGGGCCGATGCCCAGCATGATCCAGTATGCTTTGATGTGCGGAAAGTTATCCAGCATCAGGCGGCTGATCGCCATCGTTCGCAAATCGTCCAGCGCCGTCGGCTTTTTGATGTGCGACAGCCCGGTGTTCTCGGGGTGAAACGCCAACGGAATGAACGTTTGGAAGCCGCCGGTTTCGTCTTGCAATTCACGCAGTCGGATAAGGTGATCAACGCGGTGGAACGGTTTTTCAATGTGACCGTACAGCATCGTGGCGTTAGTCTTGATGCCCAACTCGTGCGCGGCCCGGTGAATATCGAACCAATGTTTCGCATCGGCCTTGTGCTCGCAAATCTGGTCGCGGACTTCGGGGTGAAAGATCTCCGCTCCGCCGCCCGGCATGCTACCCAAGCCGGCGTCACGAAGCTCCTCCAAGATCGAGTGCGCAGAACGTTTGGTTAGAAACTCAAACCAGTTGATCTCCACCGCGGTCCATGCCTTCAAATGCAAATCGGGATACGCCTCGTGCAGGATGCGAATCAGGTTCACGTACCAATCGTAGTCCTTCTGGTGATGCAATCCGCCGACGATGTGCATCTCGGTACACCCGTTGTCAATCGCCTCCTGTCCACGGGCCAGGACTTGCTCGTCGCTCATCACGTAACCCTTGGGATCGCGCAGATCGCTGCGGAACGCGCAAAAGTTACAGCGGTAGACGCAGACGTTCGTCGCATTCAAGTGCGAGTTGATGTTGTAGTAGGCGACGTCGCCGTTGTTTCGCTCTCGCACGAAATTGGCGAGCGCTCCAATCTCATGCAGCGGAACCTCGGGCTGATACAGGTACAGCCCGTCGTCGAGCGTCAGCCGCTCTCCCGCGTGAACCTTGTCGGTGATGGCGTCAAGTTGTGAAGCCGTGGTGAGCATGGGTGGTTTTCGGTTTTCAGTTTTCGGAAATAGCAGCGGGACGAACTACCTAGGCCGCGTCCCCGAAGCGCAAACCGCAAGTCTACGCAGGGCTTAACTCCGCGTCCACGGCCTCAGGGAGTGTCGATGCGTACCAGGGCCGCTTTGGCGGCGGTGGCTTCGCCGGAATCGTTGGAGTGGGCGAGTTTAGTTAACGGGTCCACTGCATCGCTTGCCGTCGCTCCCATGTCGCCCAAAGCCCGGATGGAAAGCAACCGCACGCCGCGATCTTCCGATTGCAGTGACTGGATCAGCGCAGGCACCGCGGGCGGGCCGATTCGCGAAAGGGCGTTGGCAGCGGCGATGCAGACGGGTTGATCCGTTCCGCGCAGCGGGTCGTCCGCTGCCCGGGCCGGCACGCCCTGATCGGCCAAGGCTGTAATCAGCGGCTGAATCGCCGGGGCGGAGGCCGGCCCGTAACCGCCCAAACGCTTCGCCGCGACCCGCCGCAACCGCGGATCGGGGTCATGGGTGAGGGCGTGCGTCGGGGCGGGCAGCGCTTCGCCGGCATCGCGGGCGATGTTGTAGATCGCTTGCAAGCAAGCCAGGCGGACGCTGTACTGCGAATCGTTCTTGACCGCCGCGTTGAGCGCAGCTAGCGCCGGCTGCGCTTCGGTCATATACTGCGAAATCATCCGCGCGACGTGCGCCCGCGTCTGGGCATCGGGTTCGTGTGATTCATCCAAATGCCGGGCGACCCGTTCGATGGAATCGAGAAAAATCTTGCGCGGAAATTCCGGCAGCCCCATCGCTTTTAACGCCACCCGGCGGACGACCGGATCGCTGTCGCCCAGCGCCGCCAGCAACGCGTCGATCAACTCTTGGTCGGCGGGACCAAAACAAGTGAACAGCCCGTAGGTTGCCCCGCGGCGGATCTCCACGTCGGCATGGGCGGAGTGCTTGAGGAACACCGCTCGGCCGCTGTCGTCATACTTGCTGAAGAAGTACTCGCTAGCGGGCCCAAGTACTCGGGGGTCTTGACTGGAAAGTTTGCGAAGCTGTGCCAAGTCCGCGCTATCGGACGCGGTGTTCTCTAACGGTGGATCGCTCACGTCATTGCTGCCGCCGTCGGAGATCACTGCTCCGTCACCGCCACTGCTCGTACCAGGCTCGTCATCGGGCGGTGTCGTATCCGCCGTACTGATCGGGGGCGAAGGATCGACGGGCGGCGAATCCCTTTTGCACCCCGTCGTAGTCGTCAGCACCAGTGCCAGCAGGATCACGATTGGCCCGGCGCATCGTAGCCACCGGAACGCCGCGGATCGAACTTCAACAAACTCCTTCATCCTGATCTCCGTACCACATTTCAACTTGCCCAAGCGTTCAGTGTAAGCCGCCCGTGCGGAAAACGTCTATGGCGACTCGCAATAGCAACTGAAGTTCGTGAGTTGCCTGGATTCCGCCGCGAGACATTCTATAATGAACCAGTCATTCATCGGAGGTTACAAGATGATCAATCCGCGCGATATCGACGCTTTACTAAAAATGGAGCCGTTTCGCCCGCTGCGGTTTGTGTTTACTGACGGAACGCAAGAGGTTGTTACTCACCCCGACAACGTCTTGCTAACGGCTACGAGTGTTGGAATTGGCCAGCACGATCAGCGGCTGGACCCGCCGTTTGCCGATTGGACGAAGACTTATGCACTGATCCACCTCGTCAGCGTTGAGCCGCACAATCAGGCGGCACCATCGGAAGGCAACGGAAAAAGCGGTGGTTGATTCAGATCAGTAGGTCTAAAGTCACAACACACAACAGCCCAATGCTGATGATCGCGTTGACGTTGAAGAACGCAATGTTAACGCGGGTGAGATCGTTCGGGCGGACGAGCAGGTGTTCCCACACCAGCATCGCCGCGACCAAAGTAATTCCAACCCAGTAAATTGGGCCAAGTCCCAGCATTGGGCAGAGAATGGGCAGCAGGGCCAAGGCCAGCATCATCGCCCCGTGGCAAGCCGCCGCCAGTCGCAATGCACCTGGCACGCCCAGGCGAACAGGAATGCTGTTCAGTTTCGCCTCGCGATCAAAGTCAACGTCCTGGCAGGCATAGATGATGTCGAACCCGGTCACCCACAACATCACCGCGATGCCGAGAATGCAGGCCGGCGAAACATCCGCCGGGTTGCTCAACAACACCTGACCGCGAATTGCAATCCAGGCGGAAATCGGGGCCAGCATCAACGCGGATCCCAGCCAAACGTGGGCCAGCGATGTGAAACGCTTGATGTAACTGTACGCCAACAGGAAAAGCAACACCGGAACGCCCAGCGCGATGGGCAGCCAGTTCGGCAAAAACAGCAGCGTCGAAAGCACAAACGCCAAGCTATTCGCGATGGCGAAGGCAACGACGCTGCTAGTGGAAAGCACTCCGGCGGGTAAATGCCGCGATGCGGTGCGCGGGTTGCCGGCGTCGATCTTTCGATCCGCAATCCGGTTGAACGCCATCGCCGCACTCCTCGCGGTGACCATGCAAAGCAAGATACCAAGAATCTCTTGCCAACGAATTGCGCTGAT
>CALBTA010000710.1 GCA_937967755.1 uncultured Planctomycetaceae bacterium
CCCAACATGTACCGCGCCACCACGCTTCTGCTGTGCCTTGTCGTGATCGCGTTGGGCGGCTTCGCTATCCAGCAAGCCAACGCCTGCTTCGTTCGTTCGCCGCAGCCGGTGCAAGTCTGGCTCGACCATGTCAACGTCGAGATCACCGATCAGGTGGCGGTCAAAACGTACAACTGCACCTTCCGCAACCCCAACCCCCGGGCGGTCGTCGGCGGAGAGTGCTACATGGAACTGGAACCGGGTGCCCGGGTCTCGAACATGAGCGTGGTCGTTGATGGCAAGGAATCGAAGGCCGAGATTCTGACCGTCGAGAAGGCCAATCAGGTCTTCACCGAAATCGTCACCGAAGGTGGCTCGCCGGCGCTGCTGGAGTACTACGGCAACCAACTGATCCGCACGAAAATCCCGAAGATCGCCCCCGGCGGCACCGTCACCGTGAAGCTGCGGTACACGATGGTGCTCGACAAAAAGTCGGACCTGGTCCGCCTGCAAATGCTGAACACCAACCCCAAGGCTGAAATGCAAACGCTCAAGTCGGCCAGCGTTCGCGTCGCAATCAAATCGACCGAGCCGATCAAGAATGTCTACTCGCCTTCGCACGCCATCGACATCGTCGAAGAACCAGAGTGGGACGTCGTGGTCAAATGGTCCGAGGAAAATTACCAGCCGACCCACCCGTTCATCCTGTACTATCAATTGGCTGAGGAAAAAGTCGGCGCGACGCTGCTGGCCCATCGCGAACCGGCCGAAGATGGTCACTTCATGTTGCTCCTCAGCCCGACCATCGGCGGCGGCAGTGACGAAGGCATGACCGAGGACGACGTGCTGCCCAAGGATGTCGTCTTCTGCGTTGATACTTCCGGGTCGATGATCAAAGGCAATAAGATGGAGCAGGCCCGCGCGGCGCTGGTCCACTGCCTGAACCAACTGCGCGAAGGCGATCGTTTCAACATCGTCGATTTCGGCACAGGCGTCAGGGCGTTTCACGATGAAGAATTGGTCGAACTGACCGAAGATGCCCGCACCCGCGCGCTGAACTACGTGAAGAAACTGTACCCGCGCGGCGGCACGTCGATGGACGAGGCCCTGGCGACGTCGTTGAAATTGTTCGACGAAGGCGACCGCTTGAAGATGATCTTGTTCGCCACCGACGGCCTGCCGACGGTCGGCGAGCGCTCGCCCGATGCGATTCTGAAGAATATGCAACAGCGCAACGACAAGAACGTGCGGCTGTTCGTCTTCGGCGAAGGGACAGATGTTGATACCAAGCTGCTCGACCTGCTGGCCGCCAAGCATCGCGGTGAGGCCGAATATGTGTTGCCTGAGGAAGACATCACCAAGAAGATCAGCAAGTTCTTCACCCGCGTCGGCTCCCCGGTGATGACCGACGTACAGATTTTCTTTGAAGGGGTCGAAACCCGCGACGTGCTGCCGCGAACCGTGCCCGACTTGTACCGCGGCGAGCAGATCGTGGTCTACGGCCGTTACGAAGGGGGCGGGGCGAAGACCGTGCGAGTTCGCGGTCGGGCCGGCGGAGAGTACAAAACGTTCACCTACCAGTTGGAATTTCCCAGCGAAGCGACCGATGACCGCAACGCGTTCGTGCCACGGTTGTGGGCGGGAGAGATGGTTGATTTTCTGCTCGACGAAATCCGCGCCTCGGGCAAGGAAGATTCCGAACTGGTCGATGAAGTCACCCGGCTGGCCAAGCGTTACGGCATCGTCACGCCCTATACCAGCTTCCTGATGGTCGAAGACGTTTGCAACCAGCCGCTCGCCCAGCAGATTCAGCAGTTCAAAGGCCGGATGAACGCCGAGGGTCAACTGCTTGGCAAGTCGTACGGCCGGATCGCCGTTGACAACGCCTGGCAGCAAAAGCGGAACAAGGACAACCGCAAGGCCAGCGGCAACGCGGCGGCGTTGTACGGGCAAGTTGCCGACGCCCTCAAGCAGGAAGGCCGGCAGATCAGCGGCGGGCAGAACGGGCTGGCGGCGGTGCGCTATGTCGGCAACCGCACGTTCTACAACGCCAGCGGCCGCTGGTACGACAGCAAGTACGACGACACCCAATCGTCGAAAGTGCAGAACGTGAAAGTCGGCAGCGAACAGTTCGTCGACATGCTCAAGCAAGCACCCTCGCTCGCCAAATACATGTCCCAAGGCGACGTTGTCGTCGAACACCAAGGTAACTGGTACCGCTTCGAACCGGCTTCGTAGCCACCGTCGAAAGTAGATCGGCGGTCCCCGACGATCTGAACTGCGGATAGCTTGCCAATTCTCTGCCAAGTGAGTACCAGATAGAATGTTCTACTCAAGGGGAGAGCAATGGATGCTTGAATCGCTGTTCCGGTAGTCACGGAGTGCCGACCTACTTTGTAGCCACCCTCGCCAGACGGTGGACAATCCAAGTGAAGCCAGCATCAACCGATACGGCGACATGGTTCGTGCTCGATATTTGGCGCACTCTATTTGCGGCAGGCATGTTCCTTGTCGCCGTCACGTTCGTCTACTCGTCGATTTTTCCCTTGAACCCGGAGTATCCGACCCCTAGATTCGTCGGCATCATCGCGGCGCTATTTGCGGTGTTTTCTCTTCGGACGATCGTTCAGGGGGGATGCACACTGGACTCTAGGTCAAAGACTTTGACACGTTGGTGGGGACCGCTGCTGCCAGTTCGCGCCGCGCGAGTACCATTTCGGGATCTCGAAGCGATTTCTATTGCAGGCGGAGCGACGAGCAAGATTGACGGCGGTACGTGGTTTCAAGTGTTTGCTAAAACGAGTTCCAGAACTCTACTGGTCCGAACAAACAGAAACCGTGAAGTATCCGTCCGTTTTGCCACAGCGCTCGCGGATGAGGTAGGCTTGCCGTTGACGGACCTCACGGAACGAGCATCTGCTGGATAACCAATTCTGTAGGGGTTTCGCCGATCTGGAACCCGTCGACATGGAACTTGCCTAAACGGGCGGACATTAGCTCGCCGCGAAGGCTTTGTATCGCACCCCACTTCCCCGATCTCCCTTCTCCTGAGCGTCGATTCGCGAACCTGCGCTATGTGAACCGCTCGGCTTTGCCTCAGAGCGAAAAGGTTTTTCGCCACCCGCCAGCGCATCAGCGTGCCGCGTAAGGCACTCCCATCGCCTGCTGGCGAAAAATAAAACTTTAAGAATCTGCCAAGAAAAGTGTACCACTTGCTTGACACGGATCTGGATTTTGATATACTATACGCATGTATTGTACCTTAAACTGGCATCTTACCTGGGCAGATCTTTCTGAGATCGGCCACTGAACGCGCGGAGGCTCATGATGTGCTGCATGAAACTTGTGAATAGCAACGGCCCGGTCTCGGAGAGACACGGCCTGCACGCGGGAACGTTCACCACTACCCCCGATTACCCGGGACTTTGGTGAATCTCGGCCCCGAGCTGGAAGCCCGAATTTTTACGTAAGTGCATGTGCGTTCATTAGTTAACGAAATCGAAGCCGGCCTTCAAAAGCCCTCGAGATTCACCACCGGCTGCCCCTGGTGGCTGAGACTGGTGAATGGTGCAAGTGCAAGGGTGGAAGGGTTTCACGAAAAACTGAGCATCATGTAGCAAATCCAGTGCTGAATAGGAGTCGAAACTGGCACCGGCCGAATTGCATTGTCGCCGCGGTTTCCCCGGCGAATACCGTTTGAATCCGATGCGTTTGCTCTGTTACTATATGAAGGTGGCGGGCGACGGCTTATCTGCTGAGAGTTTCCATCGACGAATACTATTTCAACTGACGGGGTAATTCATGCCACGGTTCCAATCGATGCGGCGCGCCGCGGTGCTGGCGATGGTATTTTGTGCGTCTGCCGCGCTCGCGATTGCCCAAGACAAACTGGCTGTTCCTGATCGGGCGGCGCAGAAAACGGCCGGGGACCGGATTCGCACGGTCTTCGCGGACGAATACAAATCGACCGACCGAGCCACCAAGGCCAAGCTGGCGAAGCAATTGCTTGAGTTGGCGACGGGCGAGAAGGACGATGCCGCCAAGTTCACGCTGTACCGCGAAGCGGTGCGGTTAGGCTCGGAAGCAGGCGACGTGGCGACGGCGTTGTCGGCGGTCGACCAAATGAGCGCGGCGTTCAACATCACGCCTTCGGCCGTGCGGCTATACGCCATTTCGAACCTGACGAAATTGGCGCTGCCCGCCCGCGAAGCCGGCATGGTGGCCGACGAGTGCCTGGCCCTGGCCACGGCCCTGTCGGCGGAAGACGATTTCAAAGGGGCCGAGCGGGCTGTCGACCTGGGCTTCGCCGCCATCCGCCGCGCACGCGACAACCAGCGGATGGCCAAGCTGCGCGACATGAAGGACTATATCGAAGGGATCGCCGACGAGTTCAAGACGGTCGCCGCGCATGCCGCCAAGCTGAAGGAAGATCCGACTGACCCGCAGGCGAACCTGGAGATGGGCAAGTTCCATTGCTTCGTCAAGGGGAACTGGCAAACCGGGCTGCGGCATTTGGCCAACGGAGGCGACGAAGCGCTGGAAGTTCTGGCCGCCGACACGCTGGCCGAGCCGGGCGACGCCCCGTCGCAGTTCAAAATCGCCAACGGTTGGTGGAAGCAGGCGGATAAGTTGGAAGGGGTCGAACGCGACCGCGTGCTGGCCTATGCGGGAACGTATTACGAGAGGGCCATTCCCGGTCTGACCGGGTTGAGCAAGGCGACCGCTGTAAAACGCCTGAGCGAAGTACCCGATGTCGCTGGCGGCGCGGTCGTGCAGCGGCAGAAGGATGTCAACCTGCTGGCGCTGATCGACCCCGACAAAGATTTCAAGCCGAAAGACAAATGGGCCGTCGCCAACGGCGTGCTGCAATGCACGCGCGGCAGTTTCGTGCCGAAGGTCGTATTTCCTTACCAACCGCCGCAGGAGTACGACATTTCCTTTACCTATTCGCAACCGAGCTTGCGGAACGGCGTGGGCGTGATTCTGCCCAACCCCAACCCTAACGTGAAAGCCTCGTTCGCGTTCATCGTGGGCGAGTCGAGCGGACGTTCGATCATGTTGAGCAACGACCAAGGAAAATACCGCCAGACGTTTCCCAAAGCCGTGATTCAGGAGAACACCAAATACACGGTCGTCGTCAAAGTTCGCAAGACCGGCGTCGCGGCGACCATCAACGGCACGCCGGTGGCCAACTTGCAGACTGATTTTTCCGATCTGAAAGTCAATAGCTGGCGCAAAATTGACGAGTGGCAGAACGCAGCCATCTTCTGCGACGACCCCACGGCTTTTTATCAGGTGCAAATCAAAGAAGTCACCGGCGAAGGCCCGGTCACGCGGTTTCCCACCGAGTGAAGCGCTCTTACGATGGCTCGTAGTCGCGCGTCACGTCGCTGCCGCCGACCATCGTCGGGCGGAGCGATGAGTCTTCGGCTGACGGCAGCGTCGCTGGAAATTCCAGAATGAAGCGGCTGCCTTGGCCGGGGGTTGATTCGACCAGGATGTCGCCGCCGTGTTCCTGCAAGATCTTCTGGCTGACCGGCAGCCCCAGCCCGGTGCCGCGCTGGCCTTTGGTCGACGCGAACATTTTGAAGATGCGATTTAATTCGTCCGGCGCGATGCCGCTGCCGTTATCTTCCACTGTGAGGCGGGCCTTGGAATGGGACGCATCGTAGGCCGTTGAAACCGTGACCTGACTTGGGGGTGGAGCAGGCGCGTCACCTTCTTCGTCATATTCGCGGTGCCGATCGCGGCAAACGTCAATCGCATTGGTCACCACATTCAGAACCGCCCGATGCAGCGCCTCGGGGTCGAACGTGAGGGCGGGCATCGACTCGTCCGGCTTGAACTTTAGCGTAACGTCCTCTTCCGTGGCGCGGATCGCCATCAGTTCGATCACATCGGCGGCCACCTCATTCAGTTGCGAAGGAACGGGGTCAGGCTCGCGCTCCTTACTGAAGGTGAGCATGTCCATGACCAGGTTCGATATCTTGTCCTGGTTCTTCTCGACAATCCGCCACCCGCCGGAGAGCAACTCGCGGTCGTCGTTCTTCAAGCCTTCTTCAATCAAGTAGCTGCCGCTGCGAATGCCTTGCAGGATGTTCTTGATGTG
>CALBTA010000711.1 GCA_937967755.1 uncultured Planctomycetaceae bacterium
GCACGAATTCATTCTACACGAAAATGAAGTGTTGTTGCCGGGCCCGCGGGCGGCGCAACTACTGAAACGAACGGGGCTTGGGGCGAACTGACCGGTTTCATCGCCGACGCCCGACGCGTTGTTTACAACGGTGTTGTGGTGAATTCGGTGGTGACCGATGGCGGCGGGAAGTGGATCGCAACTGTCCGAAGGAGAAACTCAATGAACAAGATCCTCGGATACACGACCTCCCTATTCTGCGCGAATACGGGCTTCGATGTACTCGATCCGCTCTTGATGTTCGGCGTCCAGTTCCAATTCGCGCTGCCGCGTTGCCGGCAAGACATACTGCCGCGGGTATTCAGAGTATTTCTGCCCTTCTTCGGGCGTCTCGGTTTCGAGGTTACGAATCTTCAGACACTCATTGCAGGTGGGCTGGCGGTCGGTACCGGCTTGGGCGGCTGCGTCACGGTATTCCTGCGCGGTATTAAATTGCCGTGTGCCAAGCGTGCCGTCTTCCGCCACATAGAAACGCGGATCGGACCAGATGAACAAATGCGGCACCTCTCCGTTGCGGCCCGGGCAATCGGGATTGGTGCAGGCGTAGGCGGGCCAGGCCAGTTCGCCAGATGCCTCGTCCACGAACACCCCGCTGTCACGCGGCGCTTCGATCCGTTGACCCGAAGCGGTGATGAACAACCCAGGCAGCGTTTGCCGCTCGGCGTTGATTTCCTCGACCGAACGGGGCTTGGTTTCGCCGCCGCAACCAATAAGCACGCAGCCAAGTGCGCAATACAAGAGGCAACGGAAGATCATTGCGGCGTCAGCCGGAAGTTGGCGGCTGGAATGTCTTGGCGCGGGACGGAAGAACTTTCCCATTGAATGCGAAGATGGTTGCCGCCCTGCATCCACTGATGAAGTTTCACTTCGATATCAACCCAACCGCCGTCAGGCCCACTGGGGTCGGGCAGCGTGACGGGCGTGCTGGGATCCCAACCCCACGGCCCGCCGTTCCACCAGGTGTCGGCGTAAACTTGTTGCCCATAAATGGTAATCCAGCAGAAATCATCATGGCTAACCCACAACGTATAGTCGCCACCGACGGGCGCACGAATCTGTCCCTTCCAGGTAACGGTAAAGGCTTGCTGCGGATTGGCGAATGGGTTGTTGGGGTAATCTGCTCCGACA
Source organism: uncultured Planctomycetaceae bacterium (assembly GCA_937967755.1). Classification (GTDB taxonomy): domain Bacteria; phylum Planctomycetota; class Planctomycetia; order Pirellulales; family Pirellulaceae; genus CALBTA01. Next base: position 1,168 of record CALBTA010000711.1, read on the forward strand.
GGGCCGTTGGCATAGCCGCTGCCAAAGGGCATGTTCAAATCCAAGTCAATCCGCTCGTGATCGGCCGGACCATCCCAGTTGCCGGGCGTGGTTGCGTTGGGCGTTGCGCGGTACTCGGCGAACAACCCTGGCACGCTATCTTCGCTGGGCGGAATGCCGGGGCCGCCTGTGGGAACCCAATCGTTGACATAGGGGTTGTCCGGATCGTAATTGGGCGAGCCGGGGCTGCCGGGCGAACCGGGCGTTCCGTATTCGCCTTGGCAAGGGTCGGTGTCGGTCGGGCCGATCGAAGCCACGTGCCCGTCGTAGTACAGCACGTTGGCGTTGCCCATGTGGCGGAAGGCCGCGTTGGCATCCCAATCTTCGCAACGTTCGACCGCGGCATAACCGACGATTCCCGCCACCGACTTGCGGTAGTCCAGCATCAAGATTTTGTTGGAATCACCGCGGCCCATCAGGTGGGCCTTGTTGTTCATGCCGTAGCTGTCGCTGTCTTCCGCATCAGGGCAGAAATAGACGTCGGTCTGATCACCCATGTGTTCCGCCAGCACATCTTTCCAATTGCTCGCCCGCACGTCGGTGTTCTTCGCTTCGGCGTTCTTGAACGCGATGCCCAATTGGTGCAGATTGTTCTTGCACGTCGCCGCGCGGCCGTTGGCCCGTACCATTTGCACCGCAGGCAACAGCAAGGACATCAGAATTCCGATGATGGTGATCACCACCAACAGTTCGACCAACGTAAATGCGTGGCGCGTGCGATGAGACATCGTGGCTCCTGCGAATGCTGAAAACAACAACGAGTCTGCGGCGAAGATCAACCCCGAACGGGACTTCCGTTAAGTATAAGCGCCTGTTGAAGTGAGATTCAACTAAGTTTTGCCAGGAATCTCGGACAGGTGCGCGCGCCCGTAACCTTGGAATGCGTCCTGCTGGATTGAAACAACGGCGCACATTTCCGTGCCAATAACTGGTTGCAAGGCGGCAACGGCCGGATAGGCTAGGTCCGACCCTCACGTTCCATCGCCATGAATTGCTAGATAGCGGGACAGATATCCAATGGCCATACCACATTTTCGCTTCGCTATTGCTACCACGTTGCTGGCAATTTGGAGTTTGCCGACCGCTTCGACTTGGGCGGAAGAAACTGTACCGGAAGTCACGGTCCGCTGCATTTGGGACGCGGGGCGTCACAATGCCTTCACCGATTTGATCCGGCATGATGGCAAATTCTATTGCGCGTTTCGGGAAGCGGATCACCACGTTCCGCGCGATCGCTCTGGCGACGGCAAAGCCCGGGTGCTTGTCAGCGAAGACGGGCAAACTTGGGCCAGCGCCGGCTTGATTGAACTCGACGGCGTTGACCTGCGTGATCCTAAACTTTCGGTCACGCCCGAGGGCAAAATCATGGTGGTGATGGGCGGCTCGCATTATGAGCGCGGCAAACTGTTGAAGCGCGTGCCGACCGCGGCGCTGCTCAACCCGCAGACGGGAAAAATCGAACCGCCGGTTTCGTTGAAGATCGATTCGGAGATCGCCGGCAACGAAGACTGGCTGTGGCGAGTGACCTGGCACAAAGGCGTCGGCTACGGGGTTGTCTATCAGCCCGCTCGCTCCTCTTGGGGAACGCACCTGGTGAAGACGACCGACGGACTGCAGTACGATTTGGTTCACACCCTGAAGCTGCCGGGCAAGCCGAATGAATCGACGGTTCGTTTCACGCCCGAGGGCGAGATGCGGATCGTCGTGCGCAACGAAGACGGCAAGCCGCGCGGGCACCTCGGCATCGCGAACCCGCCGTACACGGAGTTCACATGGCAAGAGATCAACCATAAACTGGGCGGGCCAAATATCGTACAACTGCCCGGCGGCGATTGGGTATTGGGCAGCCGGGCCTACGGCAAACCGACGCAAACGGTCTTAGGCATCCTTTCCGACGATGGGAAGTTCGATCGCCGCATCACGCTGCCCAGCGGCGGAGACACCAGC
>CALBTA010000712.1 GCA_937967755.1 uncultured Planctomycetaceae bacterium
TATCGAAATAAGCCCGAGGCCAAAGGTTGCGGGTGACGAACTCATGCCGCGGGGTCTTCAGCATCGCCGCGATCACCAACTCGTTCTGAACGCCGGCGCCGACGACCGCCTCTTCGACCATTTTCTTGCGGGCCGATTCATACGGGTCGCGCGACTGGCCGGTCGCCAGGCTCACCAGCGTGGCCACCGCGAAGAAGCTGAGTAGTCCTGTCCGAGTTCCATGCTTCACAATCATCTCCTCGCGTCTGTTTCGCCTGCCTCTGTTGCTGGTAGATTCATTATATGCGAAGGCAATCAAGTTCCGCGAACGGGCGCGGGGGTATCTCGCTGCTGTGTGCGCCGTGCGTGAGGGTTTTGCTGGTCGCAACAGTAACCGGTACAATTCCCCTGACCGGGTGACGTCGGCGACAGTTAGCAACGCTTCGGTTTTCCAGTTAGGAAAGGCCCGTGCCACAGCGACCAAACGACGAAAATGTGCGGCAATTCCTGGCCCAGGAGGAGCAAGTCGGGCATTGCCGTGACGGGGCGATTGCGTCGTTTCTCTCCGATCAGGCGACGGCCGACGGCGGACCCGAAACCGACGGCCCGCCGAAGAAGTGGGAAAGGCAGCCGGATAGTTTCTGGAAGAAATCTTGGCGGTTGATCGTTGCGACGACTGTAGCTCTGACAGTGCTTGGAGTGATTTGCATCAGGGTGATTCTTCCTCTCACCCGCTTGATAGAAGACCACACCGATCCCCCGCAAAACCAATTGCCCACCGACACGCGTTCGTTGCTAACGGAAGACCTGGAAAACAACCCGCATTTCACCCGAGACGAGCGAGGCCGCTGGATCTACCACGCCGAGATTGACGAGGTGGAAGCGCACAGCCCTGAACATCGAACTGAACATTGAGAACCGAAAACTCCGCGGGCCGTTGGCCCCCGGCTATGGCGACCAGCGTATGAAAACCAACCCCGTCAAAACGAAGTTGCAATCCGGCGAGCCGACGTTTGGTACGTGGCTGTCGCTGGGAAATTTGCATGCCACGCGGGTTTTCGCCCGGCTGGGTTGGGATTGGCTGACGCTCGACATTGAACATGGCCCGTTTGATTGGTCGCAGGCGGCGGCAATCTTCGCGGCGATTGCCGATGCCGGTTGCGTCCCGCTGGCCCGCGTGCCGGAAGGTTCGCACCATTACATCAAACGGGTCCTTGATGCCGGGGCTTGGGGCATTGTTGTGCCGATGGTTGATACGGTTGAGCAAGCGAAGATCGCCATCGCGGCGGCCAAATACCCGCCGGAGGGAAATCGCAGTGTCGGCGGCGGCATGCACGCGATGAACTTCGCCGCGACCGCCGGCGATTACTACCAGCAGGCGAACGATGAAATCCTCGTCGTGCTGCAAACCGAAAGCCCCCAGGGCGTGGAGAATGCCGAAGCGATTTACAGCCTGCCCGGTTGCGACGCGATTTTCATTGGCCCCAACGATTTGCGCTTTCAAATGCGTACGCCCGAGGGAACTTTCCCCACGCCCGAAGAGCATGAAGCGAAAATCCAGCGAGTGATCGAAATCGGAAAACAGGTCGGCACGCCCACAGGTATTCACGCGATGGACCCGCGGGCAGCGCTCGAACGGGCCGAGCAAGGGATGCAGTTCATTGCCGTGGGCAGCGAGCTGCGGATGATGACCCAATCGGCACAGGATGCACTAAAGCTGCTTCACCCCGAGGAAGCTGCCGAAGACATCGCACGGTACTAATCCGTGGCGGCACTTGCCTTCATCGTCCTCCTGCTCGTCCTCGTCTTTTCGTACTCGATCCATGGGTCGGCCGTCTGCCATCGAGTACGAGAAGGCGAGGACGAAAAGACGAGTACGAGTACGAGTAAGCGTGCCAGTAAACGAGAGCGTTGAAGCGACACATCCACCGACGAACAAGTGCACTTTTCATTGGACTACGACGTCATCATCATCGGTGCTGGCGCGGCTGGGTTGCTGGCTGCCGCCCGCGCTGCTGAATGCGGCAAGCGCGCCTTGCTGCTGGAAAAGAACCGCAAGCCGGGCGTGAAAATTTTGATGTCTGGCGGGACGCGCTGCAACATCACGCACGCGACCGACGCGGCGGGTATCGTGCAGGCGTTCGGCAAGCAGGGGCGGTTCCTGCACTCGGCCTTAGCGGCATTGAGCCCCGCGAAACTGGTCGAACTGATCGAAGCGGAAGGAGTCGCGACGAAGATCGAAGCCACCGGAAAAATATTCCCGGTCAGCAACCGAGCCGCGGATGTCCTGGAAGCGTTGCTCCGCCGCTCGCGGCTTCGCAATATAGAGCTTGCCACGAACGAACCAGTCCAATCTATCACAAAGAACGATCACCAGAACAGTTTCCAAGTAGAAACAAGCCAGCGCACACTCAAAGCACAATCGGTCATCCTGACAACCGGCGGGCGATCTTATCCCGGCTGCGGAACGACCGGCGACGGATACGCCTGGGCTAAAAGCTTCGGCCACAAAATCATCCCGCCCCGCCCTGCCCTGGTTCCGATCACCTCGGGCGAAAGCTGGATCGCCGACCTGAAAGGGATTACGATTCCCGACGTCGAAGTTCGCGTCGTTGATCCGGCGATCGGGCGCAAGAAGCCGCTCGATGTCCGCCGGGATTCGTTCTTGCTCACCCACTTCGGGCTTTCCGGCCCCGCGGTTCTGGATGTCAGCCGGGAAGTTACGGGACACATTCAACCGCAATCGCTGCAATTGCATTGCGACTTCTTGCCGGAGATCGGGCTCGAGCAATTGCACCAAAAGATGAAACAACTCTTTCAATCGCAAGGGGCGAAACAAATTGCAAATGTTCACCTCGAAGAACTTCCCGCTCGCCTGTGGGCGACGATGCTCGCCCTCTCCGGCATCGAAGCCAGGTATCGCGCTGCCGAACTGGATAAGAAATCGCTGAACCGTCTTGTCGATCACCTCAAGGCAACGACCATTGCAATCGCCGGCACACGCGGTTTCAAGAAAGCCGAAGTGACCGCCGGCGGCGTCGATCTGCGGGAAGTCGATTCCCGCACGATGCAAAGCAAACTGGTCGAAGGCTTGTTTTTCGCCGGAGAAATTCTGGACATCGACGGCCCCATCGGCGGCTACAACTTCCAAGCCGCCTTCAGCACCGGCTGGCT
>CALBTA010000713.1 GCA_937967755.1 uncultured Planctomycetaceae bacterium
TCGCGCCTGTTGGGGCCAGCCGTCGCGGTGATGGCCGTTTTGGTGGTGGTGATTCACGTTGGGGTATTGCTCGCCGGAATCCTGCTGGCCAAAGCTGCCCGGCAAAGCCGCGCGGACCAAATCGCGGTCGGCATCTCCGGCAGCCAAAAGACGTTGATGATCGGCCTGCACATGTCGGCGTCGTATTTCCCCGGTACGCTGGCCATGCTGCCGTTAATCGCCTACCACGCTGGGCAACTGCTGGCCGACACGCTGATTGTTGACTGGTGGAGAAAACAGGGAGACGCCGCTTCCGAAGAAGCTACCGGCTGATCTTCAGCGCGGCGATCACGCCATCTTCATTGCGGACGAATAGCTTACCATCGGCGTAGGCCGGAACATTCGGCGTGCCGCGGTCGATCACCCGTTGTTGGTAGGCCGGCTCGAACTGGCCATCTTTGAACTTCCCGGCCCGCAAAACTCCATTGCCGGTCAACAGCACGAGCGTGTCGCCCAAGTAGAGAGCCGACCCGTGGCTGGTGACTTTTTCATCAATCGCCCCGTCGCTGGTATCAAGGCGGCAGAAATCACGAACGAATCCGTACAGTTTTCCATCAACAAAGAACCCGCTCGAATAAGCATGCCCATCGCCGTTGCGGCCGTGGTTCCACAGTTCCCGTGGCTCGTCGCCGCTGATGTCGTACAACGCCCGGCCGAAGCCGTAGTCGCTGCAGATGAATACTTTGGAATCGTCGTCGATGAACACGGGGTCGCACGCGTTGACGTGCAAGTTAGTTTTCCAATCGATGCTCCAAAGCTGTTTGCCATCGGCGAGGTTGCGAGCGACTAGTTTGTCTCCGCAGAAAATTGCCACCGCCGGTTTGCCGCCCTGTTGAAACAACACCGGCGTGGCGAGGCCGGGTAGGCCCGGAAATTCCCACACCGTTTTTCCGGTTCGCCGGTTGAGCGCCGCACCCGTTCCGGTATTGAAGATCACCAGGTCGCCCGCGATCAAAGGTGAACCGGCGTGCCCGTAGTGCCGCGTGCCGGTATTTTTAGGCAGCTTTGTCTTCCAAATTTCCTTGCCGCTGGCCGCGTCGAGGCAGTAGGCTTGCGGATCGTTTGTGCTGCCGATGGCGTACAACTTCCCATCGGCGACCGCCGGCGTTGAGTCGGCGAACCAGGTCTCAAGTTTCACCGTCCACAGCACCTCGCCTGTCTTCACATCGAGGCAGTTGACGTTTTTCCCGTCGCTGTTCTTGCCGTGGACGTACAGCTTGCCGCCACTGATTACCATCGAACCGCGGCCCGAGCCGACATCGGCCTTCCACAACTCCTCGGGTTCGTCCAATAAATCGAGCCGCACGTCGGCAACGCCGTTGCGGTTCGGCCCGCGGTAGTAGGGCCAGTCATCGCCAAACGCCGTGCCACTCACGAGAATTGCGGACAGAATTGCGAAGGGGAGCACCAATCGAATCGACTTGAGCACGTTTAGTTCTCCACCAACGGTTTGAGCAAAGTAAGTCTTCGTCGTCCCTGCACTAGAATGAACGGAGCTCGTAACGCTCATTCCCGCTGATTGAGCTGCTAGCACTACGCTTCAATCTCACCGTCAATTTGACCTGCGATGATTGCAAAAAGGCACTTTGCTATCAGAGATGAGCGTGTTAGATTGGTCCAACCAAGATCGAGGGATCGTACTCAATTCGTCCACTGAGGGACGCCATCATGGAAGGTATCTTTACGCATTTTTTTGCCGCCAGCGGGGCCGCCACATGGTGGGATTGGCATGCCGCCACGTCCACCGAACCTTGGGTGGGCTGGGTCGATATCTTTAGCGACCTGGTCATTGCCATCGCCTGCATCATCATTCCGTTGATGCTGGTTTTTTACCGTGTGCGGGGCAGGGCGGTCCCCTATCCGAAGACGCTGATGCTGTTCGCCTTGTTGCTGCTGGCGTGCGGAATTGGCCGAGGTTTGGGGGCGATAGGATATTGGCTGCCAGCCTACCAACTGATGGTGCTGGTCAACCTGGCCACGGCGGTGCTGTCGGCGATTACGGCCGTGGCGGTGATCTATGCCACCCGCAACGCGCTGCGGCTGCGGTCACCGGCTGATTTGGAACAGCAAGTTCGTCAACGGACCGAACAACTCCGCCATGCCAACCGGCTGACCAACGATGCCAACGTCCTCTTTTGAGCCATCGTGGAAACGGCCGCCGATGGAATCATCACGGTCGACCGCGGCGGCGTGATCGAATCGCTCAACCCGGCGGCCGAATCGCTCTTCGGCTACGGGGCGTTTGAACTAATTGGCCGCAGCATCCGCATCTTGATGCCGGCCCCGCTGGACGATGCGGAAGATAATTTTCTTCCCCAAAGTCAAGGCGACAAGATCGTCGGCGGGGCCCGCGAGGTGGAAGGCGTTTGCACAGACGGCCGCCGGCTTCCGCTGGAGCTATCGGTTAGCGAAACGCAGATCGACGGCAAGACATTCTTCATCGGCATGGTGCGCGACATCACGCAGCGCAAGGAGCACGACGACGAAATGCGTCGCCAGGTTCGGCAACGGGAACGGTTCTTGGCCATTCTCTCGCACGAACTGCGCAACCCGATGGGGGCCGTCCTGAATGCTGCCAGGGTTGTGAAAGACGAAACGGACGACGGGAATGTTCCTTTGAACGAAATTCAAAGTCAGGCGATCGCGGTCATCGACCGGCAAGCCCAGCATATGGCCCGGCTGTTGGATGATCTGCTTGACACCGCCCGCATCACGCAGAACAAGATTGAGCTGCGCCGGCAATCGGTGAACATCGACGAGATGGTCGAAGACGTTCGCCAATGCGTGGCGTATCTGATCGACGAAAAGAACCAGCAGTTCGCCGCCACGATCAAGCAGTCGCCGTTGACCGTTTGGGGAGACCCGGCCCGCTTGAAGCAGGCGATGGTCAATTTGCTGGCCAACGCGGCTAAGTATACACCGCAGGGCGGGCGGATCGAACTGCAGCTTGACCGTCAAGGGCGAGAAGTTTGTATTACCGTGCGCGATTCTGGTTCCGGAATACCGGCGAACATGTTGGAACATTTGTTCGACGCCTTCGTGCAACACGACTACACGCTGAACCGCACAGAAGGGGTCATGGACATCGGCCTGTTCATACACCCCGAGCAAGTGCGGGCCGAAAGCGGCGATATCACCGTTGCCAGCGGCAAGAACGGCAGCGAGTTCATCATTCGGTTGCCGTCGTCGAAGGCCGCGCCGAAGCTAAAAGTTTCCACACCGCACTTCTCTTTTGAAGGCCGGCGGTTGTTGATTGTGGAGGACAACGACGACGCCCGACAGATGCTGGTGCAAATCATCAGGTCAAAAGGCTTCGAAGTGATCGAGGCCGGCAACGGCCGCGAAGCCTTGGAACTGTTCGCCCAGTACCGGCCCGAAGCGGCCGTGCTGGACATCGGCCTGCCCGAGATCGACGGCTACGAAGTCGCCCGCCAGATCCGCACCCGCCACGACGGAGAAGAAGTCGTCCTGGTCGCGCTGACCGGCTACGGCCAAGCCTCCGACCGCAAAGCCACCCGCGCCGCCGGTTTCGACGATCACCTGGTCAAGCCGCTCGACCCGGGCAAGTTGTTTAAGGTGTTGGCCCAAAAACTGGGGCAGCGGGCGATTGCCTAGTGCGACCATCCCCTTACTCTAGCGCCATCTAGGCAAGTTGTTTAATTTG
>CALBTA010000714.1 GCA_937967755.1 uncultured Planctomycetaceae bacterium
GATTGTTTGGTGAAAAACCGGTTTTTGTGTACCACCTTGTGTATACTTATGATCATATGAACTAATGAATATTTATCCGTGAGCGGCAAGGCGCTAGCCGGTAAGTAAAGACGCACCTACGGGCAGGTGATTTACGAACGCCATCCACGATTCATGGCACACCGGCGGCTAGCGCCTTGCCGCTCAGTTGCGAACGAACTTCCACAAAGGAGCAGACCCATGACCCAGCGACAACGAACATCACGCAGAAGCCTACGTAGGCGGGTTTCTCCGAAACCCGCCACTGGTCGCGCGGAGACATTCGCTAAGCTGCAAAGCATTTGCAGAACGAACATGGCCGGCCAGCGCAGAAACACGGCCTACACAAGATTCAGCACGACCCCCGAATACCGGGCACTTTGGTGAATTCGAAAGGCCAGCCGCCGGGAAGCCGTCGCCCCAAGTTGAAACTGACAAACGGTTTACGGCAATCACAAAATCAAAATCCGCTTCAACAATTCACCACCAACACCATCTGGTGACAGCAAGTGGTGACATCGTCTCGAAGCAGCGCAACCCATCAGGCGATCGCGACGCAACCACTGAAACAATCAAGGCTTGCGTCGAATCGACCGGCTTCATCACCCGGCCGAGTGCGCTTCGAGCGAACGCCTTGTGGTGAATTCGGCGGTGAATTTGAGAGAGAACCAATCCGTCCGATTGGGGGTGGAACAATTGACAAAAAAATTAGGTGACGGAAAGATGCGATCGAGACGACCTAAACGAAATGACGAAGCCGAAGCATTCAACCTGGCGGATCGCCGACTTAGAACGGCCACCAACCCCGCGCGCGGTCGCGGAAAGACTGGCGGGCGGGGGGCTGTGGGCGGTCGTCGCGGTTGTTGGGCGACGGGCGGCGGGTTGGGGTTTCGGCAACATCCGCCGTGGCTGGTTCGACGTGCTCTTGCAGGAAGCGCGGCCAATAGCCATCGAGCACCTGGGCGGCGGCTGCGATGTTCTCTTCGCGAAGGTGATAGTCGGCCGCGGCGATCAGGCGCGAGATTTGGAACTGCTCCTTCTCGGTAAATGAAGCGTCGAAGATTTCCACATCGTCGATCCAGACTTCGCCCGCGCCCATCAGGTCGAAGCCGATTCGGAACTCGTCCATTTCTTCGCGCGGCAAGTCATCGATCTGCAGGATGAACGGTGCCCAGTTCGATCCGATCGTCGCCGACGGCACACCCGCCCCCACGCTGGCGAAGCGATAATAGGGCTGCCGCCTGCCCGGCGGGCCAACGCGGGCTTCAATCGCCAACCGCAATCGTGGCTGCGGGTTGCCCTCGGGCATTCGCAACCGTGCCCACACGGCGATGCGGCCGGTTGTCGGCGGATCAATCGGCGCGCTGCGAACCCAGACTTCCGGCCCCCGGCTGACAACGCGCAAGGCCCGCGGGCTGTTGTCGTTACCGCTATCGACCAGCGCAACATCAACCCCGTCGCCCCGGGCGTGAACCCAGCCGTTGATGTTGCCGGTTTCATCAGGCGGCAGTTCGAAGTTCATGTTGACCGCGTCGCGTGGCTCTAACTTTTTCAGCGACGCGGATCGCGCCCGAATGTCTTGTAACTTCTCATACAACATGGGTCGGAGGTCGCCGGGCAGTGTGACTTCATCGACTCGCAGCTTCACGCCTGGCTGATCGAATGCACCGGCGACGATGCCGTAGGGAGGAAGCTTCACGCTCCAGGCGATTTTGCTTTCCCGCTTGCCGACCGCGCCTTCGCCAACCAGCGACCGCACCCGCCACTGCGGCTGCGCCTGAACATTCACGCGGGCCTTCACCGGCCAGGGCGAATTGTTGAGAAGGTAGACAACGGTCCCGTTCTCACCCGTCGCAGTTCGCAGAATTACTGGCTGTGTCGCCGGATTCAGGGGCGCGGTAGTCATGCTTCTCGGGGGAAGTTGTGCCAGCGACTGTGCAACATCGCCTACCGCATCCTCTTGCCCGCGCGGCAGCATCCAACCCCCATCGAAGATCATCGTCCGGTCGGTGGGGGTCAGGCATCGGATCCATCGCTGGCGATGGGCATCTCCGCTGCGGGAAACTTGGGCGGCCAACCAGGTGTACGTATTCTCTTGCCCGAACGGGCTGGCGGCATCGAACGATGCGATGCGCCGGGTGATCGGGGCTTGAAATGACAAGCTGCCCGTCGCCCCAAGTTGCTGGTGGAGCAAATCGACGGCCGCCGAATCCCAATCGTCGCTCGTCACCGGACCTCCGGCAGAAATTTCAGGTTGCGGCGCGACCAGGGCCAGACCTGGATCGGCGGCCAATAGTTGCGGGTCGATGCCGATTTCCAGCAACGCCTCGCGGATCTGCGACTCGCTGGTGGGCTGCGATGCCAGTGAAGGCCGCAACGCCCGCCGCAGTGTGTCGCCATCGAGCATCTCCGATCCGGCGAGAACCAACTTCGCTTCCGGATTGATCCGACGAACCTCCGCTCCCATCGCGCTGTACAGCGCGGTCAGTTGCCGTGCCCGCCAGGCGAGCCACGCTTCGCGACCCGCCGCATTGCACCAGGCGGCCCGTTCGTTCAAACGGTTTGCACCAGCCCCGGGGTCTTCCACCCCCGTATCCGCAACAAACCGCGCGAAGGTGCGATCGTCGAAACCCCACGCATCCCCCGGCAGCATCGCATAGCCGCGCGGGGAAAGTTGAATCACGACACCGCCGAACGAAGGGTGGTGGCCGTATCGGGCAGCGAGTTCCCGTACGACCGAAGTCATGGCCGCTTGCACGCGCGGGTCAAGCGGGTTGTAGTACGTTCCCAGCCCGCCCTGCGTTCCGAATTGGGCGATGACCGTCCGCCCATCGCGCCCGATCAACTCCAAGCCCACACGCGTGCGCGGGTCGCCGCCGCGCAGTGCTTCCAGTTCCGGCAGCGGGGTATTGAATTGCAGCGACGGCATCAGCGTCAGCCCCGCCCGGTCGAACTGCCGCAGCAGCAATTCCAATACGTCTTTGCGTTGCGGGTCTTGTCCTTCGGAAAGGAAGACGCCTGTGTCGTACTTGGGCGTGGGTTGCAGCAAGTTGCTGGGGTACAACGCGCTCCCTTCGCACCAGGCGGGAACGACCGCGGCGTTGTAACCGGCGTATTCCAAATGTTGGGCGAACCGTGTGCTTGCTTCGTAGAACGTCCGCCAATCGTCAAGACTGCGGGCGGTCGCGCGGTCAGCGGCGTCGGTTGCGCCGAACATTTCCGGCAGCAATGGTTTATCCAGCCAGGCGGCTATAAGTCGTTGCTGTTCGTCATCGCTGATTGCCGGGTTCGCAAGGGGAACGAGGGTCCGGCGCTGCACACGAATCTTCCCGTAAATCGCTGATCGCTGCGAGTCATGGCTGGTCAGCAACACGATCGGCGTCTTCGTCTTCGGCCAGAATACCAGCCGGTGGCGAGCAACCGCCGGCTTCACCCCCGCGGACGGCGCGTCGACTTGCACGGCCGTGTCGACTCCTAGCGGTGCGATCTTGCCGACCGAATTCGGCTCAATCAAGCTGATGCCCAACGTTTGCGGAATGTCGCTGGGATATTCCACTTCAATAACATGTGGTGCCCCCGGCGATTCGACTGACAATGGGTGCGCCTGCCAGGCGTCCGGGGCAAGCTGAATCCACTGCTGGCCTAAATGTTGGGCGACGGCGCTCTTGCCGTGGCTCAGCTTGCC
>CALBTA010000715.1 GCA_937967755.1 uncultured Planctomycetaceae bacterium
AAAATGGAAAAGACTAGGGTTAATGGTTTCCCGAAAATCCAAAGGACACCCATCGCAAGTCAAAAACATAAGTCGAGCAAGGTCAAAAACTTGCGCAACCACCCTTCCCGAGAGATGCCTGTCCTGTTTCTCGCATCCGTCCTGACGCAGTGGAACTGCGTTCTACAAACTCCGTGGAACAAGTCTCCAGACTTGTTCGAGCCGAACCGCCACCGATAGGCGAACGGTCATGTAACGAACCACAGGGAACACAGCGAAGCACAGAGAATTGCCAGAAAGCAGCAGACGGAGTTGAATTTACCGAGGTCGATGGTGAGAATGATCATGTTAGTCCTCCGTGGCAGAATCGCTGGAAAGAGGTGGGGTTGAAATTTGTGACAAGCGTGAACCACTCACGCCTGATCACGCGGCCCGAGTCAGCCAACGTAACCGACTCTACCCTCAACCACGGACTTACATGGATTCTTTATGCAGCGTCACGCCGCCTTGAGTCCGGGCTCAACTGATGACCTCCAAACCCGAACCAACTTTCGACGATATTTCGGTTCAAGAAGAAGGCCGAATCTACTTCAGCGATGGCAATCCTTGGCCGGAGGGTCATCGCATCACGGAATTCTATCTTGATGCGGACCTTTGGCTTCCCCGTACTCCCTATTCCAAGCGGTCGCTGCCCACGCTATGGGTCGCCCACAATCTAGAAACGGAAAGATACTACGACAACGACAAACAAATTGTTGCGGGCGATGAAGACGGCGAGTCGGATTGGGGCTCGAAGATCGTTTGGAACAACTACCACTCGTGCTCAATTGGCGGCCAGTTTTATGAATGCCTCCCAGACAATCCGTTTCGGCACAGCGACTTGTCGGGGAAGAGATTTCGCATCGACCCATTGCCCGCAGCGAGCCAACAGCTGTTGGATGATCAGTTGACATTTAGCATCTACCTCCTGGGGCACGATGCGGTGGCGGACCACTGCCTCGAATTTGGTCCCTGGGATGGCCGTTGCTTTCCAGCAAAGTGGAGTGGACGAATCGCGCTAGCTTATGCTGGCGAAACCGATTTCTGTTATGGATTCGACCTCACGGCGCGACTTGCAGGGATTCGTCGAGTTTACGTACGACAGCACGATCAGCCAATGCCGTCGCATGACGAGTTAAAGAAGATGCTTGGATCGGTCTTGATCGATGGGGAGAACTTCGGAATTGAAGAAAAGCACAACACACGATTGATTCCTCCCTCCGAAGAGTTGAGTTGACCTCTCTGGTTTGGCAAGGCTGCTCCCTTCATTGCCGCATAACACCTAGCATGCCGGTTTAGATCAAGAATCCTTGAAAAAAACCGTCTTGGACTACCTATTGGGGAATTGGAACGGTTTCCAGTTCTTGTTTCAGGAGGTAGTCCAAGATGCCTACGAAGTTTTGCGGCAAGCGTCGCCAAGGTGCGCGTCGAGTTCAGCCGTCCAAGCCCGGCGGCGTGATCCACCCTCGGGTCGAGGCGGTTGGTCCTCAGAGGTTTGGTATCGTTTCGGTGGACTGGCGCAAAGCAACGAACGCCAGCCATGCGATTTCCTTTCGTACTCAGTACTCCTAATAGTCCCTCAACCCAGGCACCAGCGCGTTCGTCGGCTCGCTCACCGTGTTGTCGTGGCACATCACTAAACTTTCGCCGACGAAGTAGCTGTGGAAATCGGCGACGATCAGGTTGTAGGTCGGGGCGAGTTCGGCCTGGCTGACCGTGCTGACCCGAACGCTGCCGCGCACGCCGTGCAGTTCGACACCGCTTTTCAGGTCGCGGGCTTTCTGCCATCCGCTGCCGGAAGTCCAGTAGAGATGCCCACCGCTGGTGGTGATCGCGTCTTGCCCGGCTTCGATGCGAATCAGCCGGCTGGCGGGGCGGATCGTCGTTCCCAATACCGGCTTGTATGCCAACTCGCCCGTCTCGGGGTCCTGAGCCAGCACCTGATCGCCGACTTGAATTTCCTCGATGGAGATCCGGCCTTGGTCGGTCCAAACTTTCGTGCCGGCGGCCAGGCAGTCGCAGCGCAACGGGGTGGGTGTGGAAATCTGCGGAGTGCCCGTCGGCGGGCCGGTTTCGTCGGTCGGCCCGTCCGTGCCGGTTTGCCCGGTGGGGCGATCGACCACGGCGACCTCTTCGCGTTGATAGGTTTGGCGAACCGGTTTGTCGGTCTGCACAAAGACTTCGTTCTCGTCGTTCCACCACGACCACCAATCTTGCGGCGTCGGCGGAAGGATCTCGCCGGTTGACTCTTCCAGCACGCCCATCACGCGGCGGTTCATGACCATCGTTTGGGTGTTCTCACGGCTGATCGCCGCTTCGCGAGCGAGCGCCGCCTGTTGCAAATCGGCCAAAGCCCGGGCGAGCGTTTCATCCCGATCGCCGCCGATGCGAGCGATCCGTTGGTACTCGGTTTCCAGAACAGCCAAATCGCGGTGATCTTGCCCTTCGCGGGCAGCCACTTGCCGGCATACCAGCGAACCACCGCGGCCGCGGTAAATCTGGCTGCGGCTGACGACCGGCGTTTGCAATTCGGCAAGCAATGCTGGTACATAGTCGCCCAGTTCGCGAGTTTGCAGCTTCTCACACGCCAGCTCTCGAACCGCATTGTGCGGCGAATAGACTGCGTGCCGGGCGAGCGCCAACGACGCTTCGTGTTCCTTCATCGACGCAATGACTTCCACGACCAACTGAGAAGCTTCCTCGCCGAGCGGGCAGATGGTTTCTTCCATCGCGCCGATGGCCAAGGGATCATCGATCGCCCGCAGCTTTTCTTCAGCCGCTTCACGATGCCGCCGGCCGCGCGTCAATCCGTGGGCGATCTCACGAATTTCGGGACGCCACTTCACCAGCCCTTGGCGGGCATCAACCATCCGCTGGAATTCATCGCGCCGCTCTTCGGCAGTCAGCCACTGGCCATTGACCTGAATGTGACCCAGCCGCTGTCGGGCTTCGGTGTGATCAGGAGCCAGTTCAATCACGCGCCACAGGTGCGCCATCTCTCGTTCCGCCAATTTGTTTTCGCGGCACCAGTTGGCAAGTTCCCAATGACCCGCCAGCGTGTCTTCGATTTCTTCACGCAGCCGTCGGTACTCCCGCACTGCTGCGTTGTCTTCCAAGGCTTGAGCGGCATGCTCGAAGTCGATCCACTGGCCGCGATGCTTCACGCGGCCCAAATGCCAGTTGGCCGCTTCCAGATCGGGCGTCTTCGCCAACGCTTCGCGAAGCAGTGCGTCGCGATCCTCCGACTCGCCGTACACTTCGCGGTGCAGCGCTTCGGCAACCAGGTTGTTGGCCGCTTCAACGCGTTGTGCTTTCGTTTCCCCCGATGAGATGTTCGGGGATCCATACAACACTGCGAACCCGATAACCGCGCACATAGCCTTGCGACGTGACATAACCCTCTCCTCCAACGCATGCCGGCGTTTAAGACCCGCCGTAGAAAAGTTGCGCCTAGGCTTCACTGACATCAAAAAGCGAAGCCGTTCCCCTAGCGAGGATGATACGAAAGCGCAGCACAGATTGCAATCAATTCGCCAAATGCGCAAGCGAAGACTGTTGCGTCGGAGTTTACGCCCAGGTTTCCGCGGCAGAAGCTTACGTCGCGGCCTTGCAGCTTTTCATCGCTTCGTAGCCGGTTTCGGTCAGGGAATACCCCCCTTTGAACTGCTCCTTGACCAACATCTCCTTTTCGGTCAACTGGCGCAGTGCGGCACGGTGGCGATCGAGGTTGGGGCCGGAAAAACAGAGCATTTTTCCAGGACCCATCAGAAATTGGCGGAATATTTGTAAGGCGCGTTGTTCGGCCGGCGTCAGCATGGTGCTCTCCCAATGTGTGTGAACTGGTGTTTATTAGAGGGGTTCTTGCCGGAATTATCAAGTGGCCGGCTGCGATTTTCGGCTGCGAATCACCCAAGTCGTTGCCCGGGCAGCGTTTACATTCGCCGGCTAGCGGCGCGATAGCGTCGAGACAATCACGACACGGTCCTTGATCTCTCGAAAGGGACTGTCGGGTTGTAACGGTTGTGCGGTTTCAATTCGCCGCTCGCACGTCTGTCTTCCGCAGCCGCACCGGGCTGAGGGCGACGTACAATTTCGTGTTGCAAAAAAGCATCCCCGACCCGCCCGAACGTAGAAACACCGTAGAAAAGTGGTTGCCGTGGCTAAGAAGAAAGCTGTGAAAAAGAAATCGTCGTCGCGCGCTGGCACAGCGAAGCCGGATTCGAACGAACACGACTCGATCGACGAGAGGCCGGAAGTACGCTCCGCCGCCGAAGCGCTGCGCGCCGCCCAAGCGGAGCTCCAAAAAGCACAAGAGCAGTACCAGCAATTGCGCGAGCAAGCGGCGGAAACCATCGAGAACGTGCGGGACACCACCCTAGGCGATGTCGTCGATGGGGCGCTGGAAATCGTTCGCAAACACCCGGCGGCCAGTTTGCTGGCCGCGGCGGCGTGCGGTTTCATGTTCGACCGTTGGCTGCGGAAGTAAGGGCCAAAGCGGACGTGAACGCACAACAATTCCAGCAACTGCAAGACGCCCGCAGGCGTATCGCCCGCAGCCGGCAAATGGCCGAGCGCGATGCGCTGCGGCTGTCGCAACAGATCGGATCGAAGATAAACCTACGCCTGCAATCACAGCGCCACCCCGTGGCAATGATGCTGGGGGCCGCGGCCGCCGGCATGGCCGCATCGCGGTTGCTGTCGAGCGTCGCGGGCGGGGCGGCGGAGAGCGGGGTGTTTTCGTTCGTCAAGCAATACCTTCGCCCGGCGGTGTGGAAGGAGATGCTGCAAACGTTGTTCGCGTCGTCTTCCAATGAAGAAAGCGGCGACGAGCAAGCCGCCAGGGAGGGCGCGTGATGACAGTTTCCCAGACGCCCACTCCGCCAAGCTCGGACGCAGCACCGGAATCGACATTCGGGAAGCTGTGCGAGTTGTTCGATGCGCGGTGGGCGATGGCACAGCTTGAGATTCGACACAACATTTCGGCAGCCAAGCGGCTGGCCATCGTGGGCGGAGTGGGGGCCGTCTTGGCCCTCACGGCATTGCCGATCTTGGTAATCGCCGCTTCGACCGCGCTGTCGTCCATCACCACGCTGGATGAAACGGCCTGGCGGTTGATCCTGGGCGGCGGGTTGCTTTTACTGGGGCTGGCGGCCATGCTGCTCTCTTGGCGAACGTTCCGCGGCAACTTCACAGGGCTAAGTGAAACCGCCAGCGAACTTCAAGAAGACCGCCGCTGGCTGCAAGAGTTGGCAGGCGAAGCGATGCGGCGCGGCCGTTCTTAGCATGTCGAAACAAAGTTCCAACCAAACTCTGTTGATCATCCTGCTCGCCGTGGGGGGAGTGTTTCTGCTTTGCTTTGCCATTTGTGTTTGCGGCGGAATCATCGCCTTTCGTAGTGCGGCACAGCAGGGGATTGAGGCAGCCAAGACAACGCAAACGCGGATCGAGGTTGAACTGATGACCGACGCGCTGGAGGTGTACCGCCTGGATCGATCCGCATTCCCGCCCAATTTCGACGACAGAGACTTCCTCATCCGCCACATGCGCATCGCATTTCCGCGGTTCAGTCCCGCGAGTGAAGGCGCGACGCCGCTTCCCGATGACCTGGACCCGGCCGAGGTGTTGGTCTTCTGGCTGCGCGGCTTCGGACCGAACCCGGCCGATCCGCTGGCTGGGCCAAGGCATCAGCCGCTCTTTGATTTTGACAGGTCTCGGCTGAGAGACGCCGACGGGGATGGGAACCACGAGTACTACCCGATCAGCGCTGACGTACCGTTTGTCTACTTCCACCACCGGTCATACGCCACGGCGCAGTATGATCCGCCCAGCGGGTTTCAGGGAATGGCCCGCCCTTACCGCAGCGACGAAGCGGGCAGCGAATTTGTGAACGCCGATTCGTTCCAAATTATTTCGGCCGGGGCGGACAACCATTTCGGCCAGGGCGGCTCGTTCCCTAGCGGCGACGGCTACGCGGCTGAGGACGAAGACAACGTGACGAATTTTTCCGAAATGACGTTGGGCGAAGATCGGGATCTGAGCGGGGGCTAGCCGATGACGGCACGCAATTTTTCGGCCGTCTGGGGCGCATCGAGTTCGGCTTTGCCGAAGCCCGCAACTGCACCGGCGGCGGCCGCTTCCGCTTGATACTGCGGGTAGTTTGACAGCAGCATCACCGGCGTCGCTTCCAGCGCGGTGTCGGTCTTGATCTGGCGGATCAGGTCGATGCCATCCCCGCCGTCACGGTCGAACTTGCGGTTGATCACGACCAGATCGAATTGTCCGTCGCCCAACATGCGCAGGGCCTCCGCCGCACCGTGCGCTTGCGTCACTTCCGCATCGAAGTGGCGAGCGAACAGTTCTTGCAGGTTGCCGTGATCGAACCCGCAATTGCCGACATCGAGGATCTGTTTGGGCACTCTTTCTTGCCTCGGCGGACGGCACACGGAGTGTGCCTGCTACGTTTACTTTCCGCCTTCGGTGATGGCGAACAGGTGCGTTCGGTTGGCGATGTACAGCACGCCGTTGGCGACGATCGGTGTCGAATAAATCGAGTTGCCCATGTTGATTTCCACCAGCGGCTCTTCGTCTTTCATGGCAACTTCGGGGTCGGCCGAATGCTTGAAGATCGCCACGTCGCCATCTTCATCGCCGATGTAGACGTGGCCGTCAACAATCAGCGGCGATCCCCACGCGGCGGCCAGCATGTCGTAGTTCCAATGCTTTTCGCCGGTTTGGGCATCGAGACAATGGAACAGCCCGCTGAAATCGGAGATGTACAGGATGTCGTCCTTGATGGCGACCGTTCCGCAACTGCGGTGCATTTGCTCTTCGAAGTCGGCGTCGTCGTATTCCTCCTTCGTCTTGTGGCCGTAGCACCAAAGGACAGCGGAATTCGGATTGGCGATTGCTTCCTCATCCATTTCCGGAATCACCGCCTGCAATCGCCGGTGCGGGATGATCGCGCTGTGGTCGTCTTTCTTCACAGCCAACTCAGGGCTAACGTCGCCGCGCTTGGTCGGGTCGATGCACCACAGCAGCCCCATCCCTTCGCCGTGCTCGGGGTCTTGCCCGACCGCGACGTAGACCTTGTCGTCGTAAATAACCGGTGTGGCGATGATGTTGTTACGCGTGCTGCGCCCGCCGAGGATGCATTTGGCCACTTTCGGGTTGGCATCGAATTTCCAGAGCAGTTCTTTCTCTTCGCCTGCTTTGAAGCTGTAAACCCAGCCGTCGCCGCCGACGAAAATCACCTGATCGACGCCGCCCAATTTTCCAATCGCCGGCGAAGACCATTGCCCGTGCAGGATGTTCGCACCGGGTGATTTGTCAGTCCACAGAACTTTGCCGGTGTTTTTGTTCAGCGCGATAAAGCTGGGGGCATCGACCG
>CALBTA010000716.1 GCA_937967755.1 uncultured Planctomycetaceae bacterium
TGGAGTTCAGACGTGTGCTCTTCCGATCTGCTGTTTTGGTTGGACTGACTTTTGCTATGGCCAGAAGGTGCGGGAACTGCCACACATCGATCTAGGTAGGTTGATCGTTGCGCAGCAAGCAACGCAGGGCGTAACCATTCCCGACGACCACCCCCGGTTGGCGGAATTTATTCGCCGCGGGCTGGTCAAGAAAGCCCCGCCGCGCAATTGGGGCAGCGAACAAGCGACCGGCGAGCCGAACACCCAAGGGGCTGGAGATATCACGACCGCCTGGGCTTCCAGCACACAAGACGGCCAGATCGAATGGTTGGAATTGACCTATGACCAGGCCGTTAAGCCGGTCGAAGTTCACGTCGTGGAAACTTACAACCCAGGCGCGCTGTTCCAGGTTACCGCCAGCACATCGTCGGGCATGGAAGTGGTGCTGTGGAAAGGCAAAGACCCGACGCCACCCGATGCTGCCGAGCGCCGAGGCACGTCAAAAGTGAAGGTCACTGCGGCGATCAAAACCAACCGCATCCGGATTCACCTCGCCTCAGACAAAGTGCCCGGCTGGAACGAAATCGACGCCGTCGGCATTAAAGACGACGCGGGCAAGATGCACTGGGCCAAATCGGCCACCGCCAGCACCGAATACGCCGGCGGTATCAAGCCCGGCTGGGTGCTGGACAACACCGCTGCGCTAAAAGTCATCGGTGAAATGGCCGAAGAGATTGACGCGCTGAAGAAGCGGATTGCGGAGTTGGAAGCCGCGGGTGAATGACCGCTTCCGGCACTGCCGCCGTGGACACCGATGATCCGCGTCGCGCTCAGCGAGATAGAGGATTGCTAGTAGGCCTCGATATTAAACGCCGTGACCAGTTCCAGTTGCTCGGCTTGGGCCATGTGCTTGGGAGTTATCATCTCGCGATCGAGCGGAGCGGGGCCACGTTCGAAGTCGGTAATGGTTTGTTCATAAGGCTGCCAGCTGAGTTCGCCCAGTGTCACGAGCGGGCCAAGCGGCTGGCCGGTCGCGTCGCGGTAGGCTTTATAAATCAGTTCCGAACAGTAGATTCGTTCGTCGTCCATTCGGTAACGTGAATCGTAGGGGCGCCCGAGGTAGCTCTTGGCGTTTGCGATGGTCGCGGGAATGTGATGCCGTTGGTCAGTTCGCAACCGGTAAACCGCGAAACCTTGCCCGCGGCCGCGGAAGATGAATTCCCGCAGCGGCGTCACTTCGACGTTTCGATAGGCTTCCAAAACGACCCACCGCCCGTCGTCGTCGGCGACAATACCGCAGTGTGAGTAAGGCGAGCCGGACGCCCCTTCGATGGCATCCACCAGCGGAGAGTGGGGAAGCGACTGGAACAGAATATCGCCCTCCTGCGGCGAGTAATTCCAATAGGCGTTTCCGGCTGGAACGTACATCGCCGCAAAGGCAACCAAGGCGGCCATCGTGCAAACAGCGAGCGCGCAGAGAAACACGCGTTGCTCTCGAACGTTTCGCCGCGCGCGAGCTTTGGGCACTTCAGCCATGGCACGAAACAACGGGTATTAACCCAACAAGAACGGGCCTTCGGGCGCGTCGTCTTTGCTTTGCCATTGGCGGCGGACTTCGCCGAGTCCGTAGACGCACAGTTCGAACTCGTCGCTGATGCGGTGCAGCACGGGCCCGGGTGCGGGGGTCTGCGGGTCGGTTGGGATTTCGCTGGCGATGCGATACGACCGTTTCGCCTGCGAAGCGTAGTCGAGCAACGCATCGGGCGAGCGGGCCTTCTTCATCTTGGGCAGCGATTCGGGGTAGCAGCCGGCCCAGAACAGAATGAAATCGCCGACGTGGCGATGTACCTCGCGCTTCGCATCGCCGATCCGCTCTTCGGCTTCCATCAGCATCGCGGCCACTTCGGCCAGCGGCCGCCCGGTCAGGCTGCGCACGCGGTAGACGGCGTCGCTGCGGATGAAGCGGGTCAGCAGATCGGTCATGTAGTCGACCATCTGCGTATCGGTCACACCCAAGTCGGCGTGAAAGGTGTGCTCAGTGATGCCGGCAAAATAACGGCGAATCACATTGGTGCGAGAATCTTCTGGCATGGGATTTGACTCCTCTGCTTTGGGCGTAGCACCGACGGACTGCAGCGAACCTATCAGGCCACACTCAATCCGCCGCGGACGTTAGCAACAGTTCTCACCCAATTCAAGTTTAGTTTCGGCAGTGCTAGCGGGCAAGTTTCTTGAGGAGCGTGGCGGGAATAAATCGACGCACGTGCGACGAACTATTCTGGCGAAAGACAGAGCTTGACCCAGGGGCCATACGGGTAGTGGACGTCTCATGGCTGCAGCAATCTGCGCCGTTGCCGTAATACTGGTTGGGGACGCAATTTTAATTGCATTCTTCTGCCGCTGCGTGTTCCCGCAATCGCGGACATTTCGCCGGCTCTGCAAACACCCTCGTTTTGGGATCATGACTTCGATTGGGGTTGTGACCGCGTTTGCCATCGACTTCTCATGGGCGCGCATGATTAGTCTTTGGGTGGACGGGCCCTCAATTTTGGGCATCGCGGTAGTACTGTTTCCCTTCGCCGTTTGCCTGGTTTGTTTCTTCGCAGTATTGGCAGGCGAACTGTTTCCAACGAACTGCCGCCGTCACCTGCGCCGAAGGATTCTGCCCCCTTCTATTTCTGTTGACTGTAATCAAGAACGAGAGTCCAGCGCCGCGATCAAACCCGCCGCATAATCACGAACACTTCGCAGCACTGCATCACGGTCGCCGCTGCCGGCTTCGCAGATGCGCCGTACAATCGCGCTGCCCACGATCAATCCGTCGGCGACGGGCGCGAGCAGCTTGACATGCCCCGGCGTGCTGATCCCGAAGCCGATGCAGATGGGCAGATCGGTTTGTTCGCGGAGCCAACCGACGTTGTCGACCAACTGGGGCGGAAGTTCCGTCCGTTCGCCGGTGATGCCGGTGACCGAAACGTAATAGATGAAGCCGGTCGTCTTTTCGGCGATTCGCTTTTGCCGTTCGCGCGGCGTCGTCGGGGTGACGAGTTGAATCAGGCTGAAATCTTCTCGCTGACAGATCGCGGCCAACTCGTCCGCTTCTTCGACCAGCAAGTCAGGCACGATCGCCCCCGCGACGCCCGCTTGCTTCGCCGCGGCGACGTAGTTTTCCAGCCCGTGGCGATGGCAAATGGCGTAGCTAACCATCGTCACCAACGGGGCGGATAGGTCTTTCAGTTCGCCAAGCGTTTTCAAGATCTCCGCCAGCCTGATCTTCTTTTCCAAGGCCCGCGTGTAAGACGCCTGAATCACCGGCCCGTCGGCAATCGGGTCGCTATAGGGGATACCGACTTCGCACATGCTGCTGCCGGCAGCGGTCAGTTCGCGCAGCACTGCCGTGGTGAATTCCAAATCAGGATCACCCGCGGTGACAAACGGCATAAACGCCTTCTTGCCCCCGCCGCGAAGTTCGGTAAACAGTTCGTCAATCTCGGACATCAAACTCCCTCTCTCTGTGGGAGAGGGCCGGGGTGAAGGCAGTTAAGTTATCCACTCGATGTTACCCATCGCGCAGCCGCGCAATTTCCGCCGCGTCTTTATCTCCGCGGCCGGAAAGGCAAACCAGCACGACCGCATCGGGCGACATGCCGGCGGCCACTTCCATCGCCTTGGCAATCGCGTGGGAGCTTTCCAGCGCGGGCAAGATTCCTTCTCTTTTGGCCAGCGCGTCGAAGCCTTGCATCGCCTCGGCGTCGCGGCATTCGGTGTAGGCTACGCGGCCGGTATCTTTCCAGTAACTATGTTCCGGCCCGACGCCGGGGTAATCCAAGCCCGCCGAAACGCTGTGAACGTCGCACGTCTGCCCGTCTTCGTCCTGCATCACGTAACTGAAACTGCCATGCAACACGCCGGGCGAACCATACGTCAGCGGCGACGCGTGATCGCCGGCGGTCGAACTTCTTCCGCCTGCCTCGACGCCGATCAGCTTTACCCCTTCATCTTCCACGAACGGGTAAAACATGCCCGCCGCGTTGCTGCCGCCGCCAACGCAGGCGACGACGCAATCGGGCAACCGCCCGAGCCGCTGCTGCGATTGCTCGCGGGCTTCGCGGCCGATGACTGATTGAAAATCGCGGACGATCCGCGGGAACGGGTGCGGGCCGACGACGCTACCCAAGATGTAATGCGTATCGGCGACGCTGCTCATCCAGTCGCGCATCGCATCGTTGATGGCGTCGCGCAGCGTGCGTGAACCGGTCGTCACCGGGCGAACCTCCGCCCCCAGCAGCTTCATGCTGAAGACGTTCGGCGCTTGCCGGCGAATATCCTCTTCGCCCATGTAGACGACGCACGGCAACCCGAAATGGGCACAGGCGGTCGCGGTCGCCACGCCGTGTTGGCCGGCACCGGTCTCGGCGATGACCCGACGTTTGCCCATCCGCAGCGTCAGCAGCGCCTGCCCCAGCGTGTTGTTGATCTTGTGGGCACCCGTGTGATTCAAGTCTTCACGCTTCAGCCAAATCTGCGCCCCGCCGCACTGCTGGCTCAACCGCTTCGCATGATACAGCGGTGACGGCCGGCCGACGTAGTTCGCCAACAAGTCGTTCAGTTCCGCTTGAAACTGCGCATCGACCTTCGCCTTGTCGTACTCGACCGCCAACTCGTCGAGCGCCCGGGTCAAAGTCTCGGGCACGTACCGCCCACCAAAATCGCCGAACCGCCCCGCGGCATCGGGAACGTTGGCGACCGCCTTTTGCGTCGATGTCTCACTCATACACGCCATGTTAGCAGCGCCCGGCAAATGCTACGAGGGATCGTAGCGGGGGCTTCTAGCCACCGTCAAATCGTTCCGCTGCCCCCGGCGGCTAGAAGCCACCGCTACGGCACACGGAGTGTGCCTGCTACGATGTGCTCATGCCCGAACTTCCTGAAGTTGAAACGATGCGGCGCGGGGTGGCTTCCGTGGCCGGGTTGGAAATTCGGCGTGTCGAGTTCCCGCGGATCAAGGCCCGACCGATTGTCGTCTCACCGTCTCGCGAAACGTTTCGCCGCAAGGTTCGGGGTCGGAAGATCGATGGCGTCGGGCGGATTGGAAAACGGGTGGTGCTGTCGCTGGACGATGGGCATTCGCTGATTCTCGAACCGCGGATGACCGGGCTGGTGCTGTTGGCCGATCCCCCTTCGCCCGAGCATTTGCGGCTGCGGCTTGCGCTGGCCGGGAAGCGAAACCGTGAGTTGCTTTTTTGGGACCGCCGCGGGCTAGGCTGCGTGCATTTGCTGACACCCCAGCAGTTGGCCCACCTCCGCGACCACAAGCTCGGCCCCGATGCGTTGGAGATTTCCGCCGAACAGCTTCGCGAAAGATTGAAGCGCAGCCGGCGGGCGATTAAGGTCGCGCTGCTCGATCAGGCGGTGATCGCCGGGGTGGGAAATTTGTACGCGTCGGAACTGTTGCACGTCGCCGGCGTGCATCCCCGGCGGCGCTGCGACCGGTTGACCATCGACCAGTGGCGGCGGATTCACCAAGCGATGCAAGAGGTATTGCACGAAGCGATTCGCTACGAAGGCTCGACCCTTTCCGACGGAACCTACCGCAACGCCTTGAACCAAGCCGGCGGCTATCAAAACGCCCACCGCGTCTACGACAAAGCCGGCCAACCCTGCCCGCAGTGCCAAACAAAAATCACCCGAATCGTACAGGCCCAGCGGTCCACGTTCTTTTGTTCGCAGTGCCAGCGGCAATCGCGGAAGTGAGACTAACTTTGCCATGAATTCGCTTGCGGGAAGATCACGGGCATAGCTTGTGCTGTTGGCGGCCACCGCCTTCGCGCCATCGTGTTGCTGCACGCCCTTGCCAACCGGGCCGATGCAAGTGAATACCGTTCGGTTCGTACCAACCGATCCTCATTCGGGAATTTCCGATCCGGCGCCGGGCATCTGGATTGACACGCATACAAAGATCGACGTTTTCACGAACACGGTAACCAGCAGCAAGCCATACGATGTGGCGATTGACTACACCGACAACGGAGCCGGCTTCACCGCCGCCGAATTCACCAGCGTGAAGATCACTTACGACGACGGCACGCCCGACCCGAACGCTGAAGCGATCAATCTACCGCTCCGCATCAATGGCTGGGAATACGAAGCAACCAACAGCACAACCGGCGGCCGGGTTGTGAAAACCAAACTATGGCTGATCTCCGGCAAAATCCCCGACATCATCACCCGCGACGAACCGTTCACGTTAGATATCGAAGGGCACTTCATCCACCAAGACGGCACGCAAGTACCGTTCACCATCAAGCAACACTTCGACATCGAGACAGAAACCGGAACCCGACAGGCCGAAGAAGTGCTCATCGATGATTGATCTGGACGAAGTAAAGCTTGGGTGGAGACAAAATCCTGCATTTGGTAACATCCAACAGGGGGCTACGTCAGTTTCACAACTTCCAAGTGGTGATATTGGTTGGCTACCGCCTAGATCGTCCGGCCTTTCAGCGGCGCGCTATGGACAGAATAAAACAAGAGAGTTAACCTAAACCCTCTTACCCATCTCCGGAGAGGTGGCTGAGTGGTCGAAAGCGCCGGTTTGCTAAACCGGTGAAGGGGTCAAACCCTTCCGCAGGTTCAAATCCTGTCCTCTCCGCTTTTACTTACATCTTGATTTGCCGATAGCGCTAAGTGCCG